>JAUIFT010000239.1 GCA_030430345.1 Calditrichia bacterium
CAGCTTTTTATGAATGAAAAAAATGAATACCGCGATCAAAAATTAGCGATGGTTGTTATTGCTATGACCGTCTTTTCCCCCCATCACGGCAAAGAAAACCTGTACTGCCTTTGCTGCGGCATTCAGCGTGCTAACTGTTTGCATCACTGGCATTTCAACCCGATTTTTCAGGCGCTTTTCAAAAGTGACTACATCATCGATCATTCCCTTGACATCACTTACCGCTTCACTCATCGATTCCACCTGCTTCCGCCCGGTATGCAAAATGGCATTCATATTGGTTGAAATATCTTCCAGGTTTGACATAATGCCCGGCAGGGTTTTATCCAGGTTGGCAGTGGTCTGCGCAACCTGTTTCGCCGTTTGCCGGAGTTGAACAATTGTCGGCACCAAAAAAGCCACCAGAATTAAAAGGGCGATGGCGATAAGAATTGCGGCAATTCCGATAGTTTCCATAACGTCCTGTCTTCAGTCTTTTTCGAAAAACTCAAGTATTTATTTGTTGCTTGAATTAGCTGCCGCTAATCAGGCATCGTCTTCGTCCGGTTTCGTTTGTGCTTCGTCTTTAAAAGCATTTTTAGCAGCATGCAAGGCATCTTTCAAGCGGGCTTTACTGTCTGTCACGGAAGTCTTGCCTTTATCAACCAGCTCTTCCATCATGCCTTCTACTTCTGCAGCCTTATTTTTCGCATCCATTTCCAGGTCTTTCAGGCGGGTAATCGCACTTTCGTAGGAATGGCGGGCGCGATCAAGGGAAACTTCATATTCGGATCTGGCTTTTTCATACATGTCGCCCATCCGGCCACCGAGTTCTTCCCGGGTTTCCCGGCCGCTCTTCGGTGCATACAACAAAGCCATTACTGCACCCAATGCACCACCAATTAAAAAACCTTTCAAGAAATCAATTCCACGATTGTCTGACATAGCGAATTCTCCTTCAATTAGGATAAAATGATTAGAAACTTATTTGATAAATGTCACGAAGTTAGCGGCTGTTTTCGCTGCTCTGGTCATTATTAATGTAAGGCCGAATTTTCCGACAATAAATAAAAAAAATAAACCAGGGCGCGTTTGTCTGTGAGCGTCGGCATTAAAAGACCGGAAATCTGGCCGCAACCGGCCGATGATCGGACACTTGCACTTCATATTGCGGAAAGGACTGGTCCGGCTTAAGTATTTCTATTTCGATATTTTGGTAAAGTGTATCGACCGAACTGGTTATCATGATATGATCGAGTAATGACCGGAAGCTGCCGCCGATAAAGGAATATTCCGTGGCGCTGCCGGCAAATTCTTCCGTTAAAAAACGATAGTTGAGGGTGTCATCTAAAAAAGGAATGAACACATTGCTTGCCCCGGTATCGTTAAGCAGGTCATTCCAGTCACCGGCAATGATAAAGTCCCGATCAACATTCGGTTGCTGAAGTTGCAGATCCACGTAATTCTCCAAATCGCGAATAGCATTTCGCCGCCGCGCTTCATTCTCACTGCCGCCGCTCGCTTTTAAATGGAGAATGATCAGGTTGAAATCGAAGGCAAGGCCATTTTCCACGGCGCGCATATAAAGGGCATAAGGGGCGCGGGGAAATGTATAACTGTCGTTGGTAAACAGGTATTCTTCCGAAATAACCTCTACCATGTCTTTTTTATAGATAACCCCCGGCCAAAGCGCAAAGTTCGCCGCGCCGGTACCGAGACGGCCATCGTATTCATCCAGACTGGCGACGAGGGCATCGAATGCATCCGCGTCGGTAATTTCCTGAACTGCAAAGATGTCTATATCCATATCAACGATCAGCTCGCGAACGCTGGCAATGCTTTCCTGACCGTTTTTCGGAAATCTTTCGATATTCCAGCTGGCAATTTCCAAAGTGCCATCAACGCCATACCCGGGCACCTGTATTTGCTCTTCTATTGGCAAATCGCTGGTCGCATCGGTCAGCCGCTCGTTACACCCTTGCAGCCAGAGTAGTATTGCCAACAAGCAAGTGAGTTTTCCAAAAGTTCGCATAATTTCCCCTTACTTCTCGAAACAATTGTTTGCATTTCGGTTCTAGTACTAATCTGATGTCCCCTGCTGTCATTGTCAACAACAAACTGACAATTTTCATCTATTTACAGCGAAGCAATATAATCACAAAACCGGGAAAAAGACAATGATGATATCCAAGATCCGCCCGAACCAGCGGCCAGGGCTAAACGATACCGCCCTTCCCAGCGGGAAACATCGGTTATTACTTAAAAATCTGCGTGAATCAGTGCTAATCCGTAACTTCAATAAAAAAATCTCATACGAAGCAAAAAAAAGCCTGCCCGCAGGCAAGCTTTTTTAAAAAGACAAATGCTGGCTATTTTTTTAGCCAACTAGTTCCCGATTCGAGAAAAAGAAAGCAATTTCGATCGCAGCATTATCCAGCGAATCGGATGCGTGCACGGCATTGCACTGAATATCGGTGCCGAAATCTCTGCGGATAGTGCCTTCTGCCGCTTCTGCCGGGTTGGTTGCGCCAATAAACTCGCGATAGTCGGCAACGCAATTATCTTTTTCGAGAACCATGGCAACGATCGGACCGCTGCTCATAAAATCCGTCAATTCGCCATAGAAAGGTCGCTCGGCATGAATCGCATAAAATTTTTCCGCGTCCTGCTTGGAAAGCTGTACCATCTTCATGCCAAGGATTTTGTAGCCGCCGGATTGAATTCTGGCAACAATATTACCAATATTGTTATTGGCGACACTTTTCGGTTTAATCATTGTATATGTACGTTCTGCCACTGGAAAGTCTCCTGTTCATTTGAGTGTGGATATTTATCTATTCAAGTTATTAATAATTATCTGTTAAGAATCACAAACCTAATTAGAAACGAATAATCAATGACTAATTTTCAATTTCAAATTTCGAAGTATCTTGCCATCCCAAAAGTTGGCATTTTTAGTTTTTACCTTCGTCACTGGACATTTTGAGTTGAATATTGGACATTGAATGAAACCGCCATTCATCTTGTAATTCACATTTCCTGGAATCTATTTCCCTAAAACTTTCGCAACCGTTTTTCCCATATCCGCCGGGCTTTCACAAACGTGAATACCGGCAGCGCGCAGTGCGGCCATTTTCTCGGCAGCAGTGCCTTTACCGCCACTGATGATCGCACCGGCATGTCCCATCCGTTTTCCCGGAGGGGCGGTTTGGCCGGCAATAAATGCCACCACCGGCTTATTGAAGTTTTCCTTAATCCATTCCGCTGCTTCTTCTTCCGCGGTTCCGCCGATTTCCCCGATCATGATCACAGCTTCGGTCTCATCGTCATCTTTGAAGAGCTCCAGGCAATCGATGTAGCGGGTGCCAATTACCGGGTCGCCGCCAATACCGATACAGGTGGTTTGCCCCAGGCCGACACGGGTCAGCTGATGCACTGCTTCATAGGTCAGGGTACCGCTGCGGCTGATCACACCAATTGTGCCCTGCTCGTGAATAAATGCCGGCATAATGCCCACTTTGCATTTTCCCGGAGACATAATGCCCGGGCAATTCGGGCCAATCATGCGGGTTTTCGTATTCTTCAGATAGTTATAAACATTCAGCATATCGCGGGCAGGAATGCCTTCCGTGATGCATACCACGGTTTCTACACCGGCATCGGCGGCTTCATAGATGGCATCCGGGGCGAATCTCGGGGGCACAAACACGATAGATACATTTGCCTGCGTTGCATCGACCGCTTCCTGAACGGTGTTAAAAATCGGCACGCTATCCTGAAATTTACTGCCACCTTTTCCCGGGGTAACACCGGCAACTACTTTCGTACCATATTCTATCATCTGTCCGGCATGGAAGGAACCTTCTTTTCCGGTGATTCCCTGAACCACAATCCGGCTGTTTTCATCGACAATAATGCTCATTTTTCACCTCTTTATTTTCAAATTTTCTTTTTCATCAAAATCGTATTCAACGAGATCAGATTAAGGCAACAACCTTCTCCGCGGCCTCTTCCAGGGAACTGGCGACTTCAAAGTTCATATCGGAATTTGCCAGTAATTCACGCGCTTCTTTAGCATTGGTGCCTTCCAATCTCACCACCAGCGGCACATTCAGATCGATGGATTTTGCAGCCTCAATAATCCCGTTTGCGACACGGTCGCAACGAACGATCCCACCGAAAATATTCACAAGCACAGCTTTTACATTGGGATCAGAGAGAATAATCTCAAAGCCGTTGCGGACAGTCTCAACATTAGCGCCGCCGCCAACATCCAAAAAGTTAGCCGGCATACCACCAGCAAGTTTAATAATATCCATCGTCGCCATTGCCAGACCGGCGCCATTGACCATACAACCGACGTTGCCGTCCAGCTTGATATAGTTGAGGTGATGCTCGGAAGCACGCACTTCCAGCGGATCTTCCTCATTGGTATCGCGCATTTCAGCGATATCCTTGTGGCGATAAAGGGCATTATCGTCAAAACCGATTTTGGCATCCAGGGCCAATACTTCGCCGCCCGGCGTTACCACCAGCGGATTAATTTCCATCAGGGAAGCGTCAGTCTCAGTAAAAGCGCGGTATAATTGAAGGATAAATTTAGTAGCATATTTGATCTGATCGCCTTCCAGTCCCAGCTTGAAGGCAAGGCGGCGGGCCTGAAAAGGCTGCATCTCAGTTTGCGGATCGATATATTCCTTGAAGATTTTTTCCGGTGTTTCTTCGGCAACGGTCTCAATTTCCACTCCCCCTTCGGTGGAAGCCATCACCACCAGCTTGGAAACCGAACGATCCAGCACGATCCCCAGGTACAATTCACGAGCAATGTCGACGCCTTCGGCAATTAGCACGCGATGTACAGTTTTACCTTCCGGACCGGTCTGATGCGTTACCAGGGTCATTCCAAGCATCTGTTCTGCCAGTTCACGAACTTCCGCGACACTTTTCGCCAATTTAACACCACCGCCTTTGCCACGCCCGCCGGCATGAATCTGCGCCTTGACAACAAATATATCACCACCCATTTCTTTCGCAATCGCTTCCGCTTCGTCGGCACTAAAGGCAACTTTGCCACCCGGCACCGCTACGCCATAACTGCGTAAAATATCTTTCGCCTGATACTCGTGAATATTCATTAACTTGCTCCTGTGTTTTACCGTTTAAATATGTCTTTCAAAATTTTTCGAATCTGAAAAATGCCGCTGTATCAAAATGGTGTCCAAGCAACCACCATCGGCATCTACAATAAAAAAGCGCGTCAATTTCAATTTGACGCGCCCAATTTAGCGATTTAAGCGTGCGGTTTCAACCAAATCTATTTTTAATGCGGATTAGATAGCATCTAGTTCATCCAGCGGGAAACCTTGGTGCCATCGACCGGATATCCTTCTTCATTTACTTTATATTTGACAAAGAGCAGCTTCTCTTCTCCACAGCACTTGCAAGTCACAAAACCACGGACGTAGCAGGTTTTCGGGTTAAAGAAAAAGGAAGCATTAATCTTGCAGTCAATATCAACCCTTTGTCCC
>JAUIFT010000240.1 GCA_030430345.1 Calditrichia bacterium
ATTCTATCGAGAAAAACATATTCGCGGAATTTGGTTCATTTTTTATGAGCCTCTTCAAGCAGAAAAGTGATTTTAAGGTAACCACCTCTACTTCGGTGGCTTCGGTAAAAGGAACAAAGTTCTGGGTATTTCAATTGGGGCAATCCGGGGAAAGCCGTTACGTCTGTACCCAGGGCTCTATTGAAGTGAAAAACAACCAGGGGAAAGTGCTGGTTAAAAAAGGACAAACGTGTATTGTGCTCTCCCGTTCCTCTGCGCCGCAAGTCCGCCTAACCCGGGACGGGGACATTCCGCCGGAAGATATCGGGGGCGCTATCTCCAATGAGCTGGATGTGGAATTCACAAATGCTTCCGGTGAAAAAGAAGTGTTAAGAATAAAACTTAAAAAACAGGAATAGGATTCAATGAAAAGGGAATTCTTATACATTTTTTGGCTGTTAATGCTGGGGCTGTCTCTCAATCTGGCCGCAAATGGACGTGCGGATATCAGTTTTTCTACAACCCCGGAACTGGATGATGAATTAAATCTGAATGTTGAACTGGACCTGGTTAACTATTCCCGTTTTCCGGTGAGCGAAGTGCGCATGTATTATCGCGACATCGGCGATGCCGCTTTTGAACACCGGCGAATGGTTTCGGAAGGATTTCGTTATCTGGTGAACGTCGATCTGGGCGAATTTGAAGGCAGCGTGGTGGAATATTTTTTCGACGTCTCTTATGTCGATGGTTCCCACCAGGCATTTCCCCTCGCCGCCCCGGATGCACAGATGTTTAATGTCTCGCTCAATCAAAATCAGGATGACGGTGATGGCATCGTGGTAATTAGTCCGGAGCCGGGCGAAACCATTTATACCGACGAGTTTTTGCTGACCGTTTCATTCTTTCCATACAGTTCCCGCGTCGATCCGGATCGCACAAAATTGTTTTTAAATGCCTGGGATGTTTCCCGTTATACGAAAGTGTTTGACGAATTCATGACATTTACCCCGCGCCGGGTACCGCCGGGCAGCCATAAAATCATTATGGAATTATATGATACTTCCGGCCGTTTGATTACCCGGAAAGAATGGTCCTTTAGCGCCGTGCAGCGGAAAGGCCCCAGCCCAATCGCCAATGAAGATGTTAGCGTAAGCGGTGATTTCTATGCAGAATCCCGCTCGGAAGAACTGGTCGATGGATTACAATCCAATCACTATGCCCGCAGCGGCCTGCGTCTGAATGTTTCTAATGGTACCTTTGATGCCGGTACCCGGGTTTATATCTCTAATCAGGAAAGCAGCAACTTACAGCCAATTAACCGCTACACCGGCTGGGTACAGGCAAATTTCTGGAACGAGCGTTACATTCGTTTGACTGGCGGAGATACTTACCCGCGTCTCAATCCTTTTATCCTTAACAATGTTTTTCTGCGCGGTTTTCATGGCAGTGCATTCCTGAAGTTTTTCAATCTCGACTTCGCTACTGGTAAAACCAAGCGGGCGGTGGAAGGCAGCCAGGTTATCGTTGGGGCAAATCCTCCGAATACGATTCCCGGTACTTTTCAGCGGGATGTTTGGGCGGCCCGCGCTAGCTTTGGGGCTCGGGAAATTTTTCAGTTTGGCCTTACCGCCGCGAAAGGGAAAGATGATGTTAACTCCATCCAGTTTGGCCGTGATGGGGAAGAGTCCGCTAATTTTGGTGCGGATGTTTTCATCGCCTCTTTCAACAACCGCTTTAATTTTGAAGCAAGCTATAATATCAGCTCATATAACCCCAATATTCAGGATGGTGTCGATGTTGCCCGCGATACGCTTTTAAATCTTGGCGTAGATATCGATCAGGGATTATACGATTTGGCGGCGGATGTCATTACGGTTAATCAATACCTGATAGTTCAACCGGCACAAGCCTATCAGGCGCAGATGCGATTGAACTATTTCAATAACCGTTTTTCCGTGCGCTACCGTTTTGTGCAGAACGAATATCATAGTTTAGGACAGCCGTTCCTCTTGCGGGATAACAAAGGATTGACTATTACCGATAATATCCGCCTGTTTCAGAATCAGCTCTTTCTGAATGTGCGTTATCAGAATTACGAAAACAACCTGACCAATGTAAAAGCAACGACGACAACGAACAATACGCTCAATGTCAACTTCTCTTATTTCCCCCTGGGAAATTTGCCAACCTTGACATTCGGATATAATAATCACCGCAGGGACAATAAAATTAACACTGCCTTTTCAGAAAACACCGCCCCCGGTACAACCCTTTTTACCGACGACAATACCACGAATGCCCTCTCCTTTTCTTCCAGCTATGCCTTTCTGGTATCTAATCTGAAGAATCGCCTGACCTTGAACTTGCTAAACTATAATCGCCAGGACGATACAAATTCTGCCAGCGGATTCGATAATCTTTCCAACACATTGTCGTTTATTTTACAGACCCGATACAACGTCCCGTTGAAAACACATCTGGAACTGAACTTTCAGCAAACTGATAATTCAGTCAATGACACAACGATATCAGATCTTTCCATTAGCTCGTTTGGCCTCGGCGTCGAATATCGTTTCCCGAAGCTATTCAATGATCTGGATAAACTATCGATGGCTTTTAATGGCCGGATGGGACTGATCGAAACGAATTCCAACCCGGCAAATCCGACGTTGGCGAGTACCTTCGATTATAACCGTTCTTTTTTGAATGGCCGTCTGATTTATACCCATTCCAATCTTGGCCGTATTTCGCTCAATGGCGACTTGATCAACTATACCGGCGACCGGCAGTTTAAGGATTATATCATTACTGCCCGGTATGACGTGCGTTTTTAAATTCAAATTTTCTACTTTACTGATTCCCTTCGGCTGCCGAAAAATGTCTGTTGAAGGGAATTTTATATCCAGGCAAAACCGGGAATTTTCAACTTAGCTGATTCACCAGCCTGAAGCACCATATTTTTCGCAGCAGCAGATAATCGCAGAGACAGGATAGACCAGGGATTCATGGATCATAAAAAACTTATCTTTATCGTCATTCTCGCTATTTTTGCTTTGATAACCGCTCTGTTCATACGGTATCAAACCCTCGGCAGCCTCGAACTTTCCACCCTGGATTTGCGCTTTCAATTACGGGATGTCCAACCGGTCGACGATTCCCCGATCGTTTTGGTGACTATCGATGATTACTCGTTTTCCGCTTTGCCGGATCGCTGGCCCTGGCCGCGCTCTTATTATGCGCATGCCATTCGCAATTTGAAAAAAGCCGGCGCCCGCGTAGTGGGTGTTGATGTTATTTTTGATAAGCCGGACAACTACGGGCTGGAAAAAGATTCATTGCTGGCAGCCGCTATCCGGGATGCCGGGAATGTCGTTTTAGCCCGAAAGCTCGATCAGGATGAGCGTATCAAGACTTATCAAACGATGACCGATCCGATCCCCTTACTGGCCAACGAAGCCCGGAGCGGTTTGGTATCCATTCCCGCGGACCCGGATGGGATTTACCGCCGCTACCTGCCGGCCCAGTATTTTGATAACGCTTTCCGCCCCTCGTTTGTGGTGGAGTTGATCCGCAAATATCATGGGATTGCCGATGATGTCACCCCGGAGTTTGAAGAGACGCACTTTCGCTTTGGCGATTTGCATATTCCCGCTTATGAAAACACTTCGATGCTGATTAATTATGCCGGACCCGCCGGCACTTTTCCCCAGTATTCCTTTGTTCATCTGGTTGATGATGATAGCCTGGTCCTGGCAGATTCCCTCGATGAAAATACCTTTAGCGAACACTTGTTGCCGGATGAGGTCTTTAAGGATAAAATCGTCATCATTGGTTCCACTGCTTCCGAACTGCATGACGACTTTCCCACCCCTTTTCTTGGCAGCGGGGCCGATGCTTTGGAGACTGCCGGGGCGGAAGTGCTCGCCAATGCTACCCGGACAATTCTCAATGATAATTATTACCATCGCCTTCCGTTTGGTACTACATTGGCAATCGTTCTGATCCTTTATATACTGGTTATCTTGATCGCCTATCGTTATTCGGCGCTAATGTCGATTATGTTTACCATGGCCACAGTGGCAGTATATATTCTCGTGCAGTTTATCCTCTTTGCCCGGGCGAATATTGTCATGGAAATGGTATTTCCGGTAACCACGCTGTTCGGCGGTTTTGTCGCTATCAGTCTCTATCAATATGTCTTAACGCGCCGCGAAAAGCAGCGTATTCTCGGCGCGTTCCAGCATTACGTCCCGGCGAAGGTTGTGGCGGAGCTAATCAAGCATCCGGAAAAACTAACGCTCGGTGGGGAAGAGAGATTCATGACCGTACTCTTTTCCGATGTCGCGAATTTCACCTCTATTTCCGAAGCAATGGATACCACCGCCCTGGTGAAGCTGATCAACGAATACCTGAGCGAAATGACTGATATTATCCTCAAGTATGACGGCATTATCGATAAATACGAGGGTGATGCGATTATGGCCGAGTTCGGCGCGCCGATCTTTTATGAGGAACATGCCCTCAATGCCTGTCTGGCAGCGCTCGATATGCAAACACGCTTGAAAGAGCTTTCCCGCAACTGGCGTCGGCAGGGAAGGCCGGTGCTTACTTGCCGTACCGGTATCAACAGTGGAAATATGGCCGTGGGAAATATGGGATCGAAGGCAGTGTTTGATTATACCGTACTGGGGGATGAAGTAAATCTTGCCTCTCGTCTGGAAGGCGCCAATAAAGTATATGGCACTCGCAATATGATCAGCGAAGCGACTTACAAGTTGGTTGAATCGGAAATGATTACCCGCCCGCTGGATCTTATTGTAGTGAAAGGGAAGCGGAAACCGGTAAAATGCTTTGAATTGATTGCCCGGAAGTCGGAAAAATTGCATGATCTGAAGGCAAGAGTACTGCCGCTTTATATGGATGGTATCTCTTATTATGAGGATCGTCAATGGGAAAAAGCCATCGGCTATTTTCGAAACGCACTCCAACTGATGCCGGATGATGGCCCCTCAAAAGTTTACCTGCTGCGCTCGGAAGAATTTCTGAAAAAACCGCCCCCGGAAGATTGGGATGGCGTATATCAGATGCAATCGAAATAATTTCGTTGTTTGTTGACACGTAGAGAAAATTCATGAATTTTCTCTACGTGTCAACAAACAACGATCAACGTTTTTTAATTCCCCACCAACAAATGATTCCCTCCCGGATATTTTTTCAGTCACCGTTTTGAAATCGCCAATTTATAGCGTATTTTTGTAACCTTTTAACGGTATAAAAATCAAAAGCGATATAACGGATGGCAAGAATCAACTCAAAGGAACTGGTAGAACGCGTTAAGGCTGGCGAAGAAGAAGCGTACGCTGAAATCGTTGAATTATATAGCGAACGTATCTATAACCTGGCACTGCGAATTTTACACCGCACCGACGAAGCTGCCGATGTACTGCAGGAAACTTTTATTAAGGTATTCGAAAAAATACATACCTTTGATGGACGCTCGGATTTTTTTACCTGGATTTACCGG
>JAUIFT010000241.1 GCA_030430345.1 Calditrichia bacterium
GTTGTTGTATTCAGCAAAACAGAGTGTCCTGGAAATGGCTGAAGGCTACACCCCGGCGGAAATTCCCAATGAATTTTATCTGCCCGGGCAAGGCGGTAGGATCGCGCTGGAAATTCAGCTTGAGAGTTTACAGAAACGGGGCGCAATCAGCGAATATGACCATCTGGTCGGAAAACATCTCGCCCATGTACTCACCGGAGGACCGGACGCTTCCCCGGCCAATCCGATCGATTTGGAAACTTTACTGACCCTGGAACGGGATACATTTATCTCACTTTGCCAGGCACCGAAAACCCGTGAGCGGATCGCCCATTTTCTAAGTAGCGGCAAATATTTGAAAAACTGAATTCCCTTTACAAGTTTTCACCTGTAACAGGGGAGAAAAACT
This sequence comes from Calditrichia bacterium, assembly GCA_030430345.1. The sequence goes on from JAUIFT010000241.1 coordinate 389, forward strand.
AATTTGCAATTTGATTTCCGAGAAAGAATTTTATATCTTTGACGCTGTTCTTTTATTCAATGAAAAGGAGAAGTAAATGCCTGCAAAAACTCAGGACATCAACAAGTTACTGGAAATTGCCGATAATCTCTACGAAGTAGCCATGGTTGTAGCAAGAAGATCCCGTCAGATTAACGAAGAACATTATCAGAAAAAGCGGGACCGGCAGATTTTGGAAGAGCTGGAAGGCGGCTTCGAAGAAGATTTCCTCAACGAAGATGAAGAAGCATCCAGCAAAGCAAATGCAGAGCCGGAAGAAAATCCGATCAATCATGCTCTCGACGATTTCAAAGCGACCCGCCTTGAGTTCCAATTTGAGACGCTGCGCCGCTAATAAATAAATCTTCAAGCGTTTTTTTAAAAGCCCCGTATCACTGCGGGGCTTTCCTGTTTAACCCCTAACAGATAGAAAAGTGCTATGAATCGCCCATCTTCACCCCGTTTAATTTTGCATAATTGCCGAATATTTGACACTGCAACCGCCAGCCCGGCAACGGCAACAGCGCTTGCCGTCGAGGGAGACCGAATTACCGCTATGGGCAGTGATGACGATATTCTCCACCTTGCCGCCCCGGCAACCGAAATCATCAACGGCGATAAACGCTGGCTGCTGCCGGCCCTCACCGATGCCCACACCCATCTTTCCGCCTACGCCGCCCGAAAACTGCAAATCGATTTTAATGATTGTCAGTCCCTGGCAGAGGGTCTGCAGAAAATCCGCCGCACCGTCGAAAAATCTCCAGAAGGCAGTTGGGTGATCGGAGGCGGCTGGGATAAAAACGTTTGGGGAATGGATGGCTTTCCGACCAAAACCATGCTGGATGAAATCTCCACCCAGCATTTTATGGCGTTCCAGAGCAAGGACTGGCATAGCTTATGGGTAAACAGCCCTACTTTAAAAATTTGCGAAATCGATGAAACCACCGCAGATCCTCCCGGGGGATGGATTCTCCGCATGCCCGGCAGCTTTTCACCATCCGGCGTTCTTCAGGAAACCGCCTGTGAAATCGTTCAACGCTCAATTGCACCGCCTCCACTGGAAAACCTTTACCCCGCGCTCCAGGAAACCTTTGCGGAATTCCACCAGTTCGGCATAACCGCAGTGCACAGCGTGGAAACACCGTATGATTTCGCCAACTACCAATCATTGTACGACCGGGGCGACCTTGGGCTGCGTATCTTCTGGTATTTCCCGGTAAAATTCCTCCAGGCTAGCAAGGAGAAGGGATACATTGCTCGTTCCGGCAACAGCTTTCTGAAAATCTGTGGGGTTAAAATGTTTATGGACTGCGCGCTTGGCTCCCAAACTGCCGACATGCTCTCCCCATACGATGGCCTGGATCATACCGGGGTGGAAGTGTTGACTATGGATGATTTAAGCGATAAAGTTGGCCGCTGCGTCGAACTCGGGCTTTCCTGCGCCATTCATGCCATCGGGGATCGCGCCAATCGAAAAGTGCTCCAGGCTTTTGCAGCGGTTCGCGATGCCAGTATTGCCGCAGACCTGCGCCACCGGGTTGAACATGCCCAGCTCCTTCATCCGGATGATATTGGCAAATTTGCCGCCAATGGGGTTATCGCCAGTGCACAGCCGATTCATTTGGCCGCGGATATCCCGATGATTGATCGTTACTGGGGCGAACGCGGGCGTTATGCGTATGCCTTCGGCAGCTTGCATAACAGCGGCACCAGACTCATTTTCGGCTCCGACACTCCGATTGAATCCTTTGACCCCTGGCGGGGCATGTACAGCGCTGTTGCCCGAAAGCAGAACTGCAATCCGGATCTGGACAGCTATTATCCGGAAGAAAAAGTTTCTCTGAAAGAAGCGGTTCGTGCTTATACTTCGGAATGTGCCTGGACGGTCTGGGAAGAAGCACAACAGGGGTCTGTTACACCAGGAAAAGTTGCGGATTTTATTTTAATCGATCAGGATATTTTTCATGCCCCGGATACAGCCTTGCTGGAGAACAAAGTACTGCTCACCGTTCAGGGCGGAAATATTCTTTACCGGAATTTTTAAACAAAGCAGGTCATTCGGCTTTCAAACGAAGCGGCTCAATGCGTACGCTTTTCCCTTTTAGCAAATATCCAAACTGGCGAATTTCCGAAAACGACTCATCCAACTTGCTTTCCATCGGCACGCCATTTACTTCAAAGGTAATTCGCTTGCTATTTCCCCAGACAATCAGGCGGAAAACGTATTTTTCCCGGGTATCGTGGATTTCCACGGATTTCTCATCCAGTATTTGCAGGTGAATCCCACTGCTATCCTGCCGCACCGCCGCCAGGAAGATGCGCTCATTCACCAATGAATAACCGGCGGCATATCCGGGCAATGCCCCGGTTGAATCCTCCCCAAACCAATAAAACACTTCATTTTCTTCCGGAGCGCCTCCCAACCAAAAATCCGCATCAATCAACAAACGGCGCTGAAAGTCCGGCAATTGAAAAACCTGCCAGGCCCCGCCGATTTCGCCGGCGGTTTCTATATGAAAGTCGCCCGCGTCATCCGTTGTCATTTTCTTCAGATATACGCCGTTCCAGTCCTGCCCCGCTAAAACCGCCGGGGAAAAAAAGAGAATTAAGAAAACCAGTATTCTAAATATCATTCCAACATCCGCATTGTCTATCATTAAAACCAATTGTAAGCGACGCAAACTTGCCTGCGACATAGTCACCCGTTTCTTTAAAAATAATGCCTGTCCGAGAGCAAGACAAATTCTACCTGTAATATCTTTGTCAATTTTTCGCCACCAGATACAAATTTATAAACACTAACTGTTTAAATTCCCAACATTTTTTCATATTTTTACTATCAATCCAGCGATATGATGCTTACATTGCATCGTGGATAATTAGACTTCATAATTATTTCTAAAACAACAAATTAGCAATACACTAGCATAAACTTTTGGTTTTCCGGAATATGCGAAGGGATTCACTATTTACTTTTTCAAGACGATACGGCCGGATGACCTCCCGGGAGGCCATTAATTGAAACCACATATCATGATCGTGGATGACGAAGCAGATGCGCGGGACCTGATGGATTCGCTCTTTCGCAAAAATGGCTATCGCACAACGACTGCCGCGAATGGTCATCGGGCGCTTACCGCCATAGAAAAAGATGTGCCGGATATTATGATTTCCGACATCTATATGCCCGGCATGGACGGCATGGCGCTATTGGAAAGGGTGACAGAAAACTATCCGGATATCGCCACGATCATGGTAACCGCCCACGGCACGGTGGAAATGGCCGTCCAGGCTATTAAAAAAGGCGCTAAGGATTATATCCTCAAACCCTTACAACTGGACGAAGTCGTGGCAAAAGTTGAGAATATTTCCCGCCTGAAGTCCTTGCTGCTGGAAAATGCCGCCCTGAAGGAGGCGCTCTCCAGCCAAAACCAGATCGATAATTTTATCGGAAAAAGCCATCAGATGCTGGCAATTTTCGAGTTGATTAAGTCAATTGCCCCGATTAACACAACCACACTTATTCGCGGCGAAAACGGCACCGGCAAGGAGCTGGTCGCCCGGGCGATTCATCAGATGTCCGACCGCCGGGAAGCGCCTTTTATCGCAGTGAACTGTACTGCTATCCCGGAAACCCTGATCGAAAGCGAGCTTTTTGGGCACGAACCCGGCGCTTTTACCGGCGCCCAGAAACGTAAGATCGGCAAGTTCGAGCGGGCAAATACCGGCACTATCTTTCTCGATGAAATTGGCGATATCTCTCCGGCGATGCAATTAAAGCTACTGCGCGTTATTCAGGAGAAGGAGTTTGAACGGGTCGGCGGCACGGAAATCGTAAAAGTCAACGTGCGCATTATAGCTGCCACCAATCGCGATCTGGAAGAAGCGATGGAGAAGGGCGACTTCCGTCCGGATCTTTATTACCGCCTCAATGTTATTCCGGTCGAAATGCCTGCCCTGCGGGACCGCCCGGACGATATTCCCCTCCTGGTTGAACATTTTCTCCAGAAGTATAATCAACAGCATGGAAAGCAAATTAAAGGGGTGGAAACGGAAACCATGCTGAAACTGCAGGGATTCGAATGGCCCGGCAATATTCGTCAATTGGAGAACTACATCGAGCGCGCAGTCATCCTCAGTAAATCGGAAATCTTGATGACGGAAAACTTTCCTTATCATATCGCCGACAGCCAACCGGGCGCACCGGGATTAAATGATGAGCGCTCATTGACGGAGTTAGTCAATAATTATGAGAAAAACATATTGATCAGAGCCTTGAAACATAACAAAAACAACAAACTAAGAACTGCTAAAAAATTGGGAATACACCGCAGCACACTGATGTCCAAACTAAGTAAATATGGGATTTCCTAAGAAAATTACGGAGCAATTTTCCGGAAGCATTTTATCATCGATGGAAATATGATTTTTCGAAAAAAAATTCTTGCATTCAATAATTAGCGATGATATATTTAGCCCGCTTTTATAAAACAGCAACACTGGGATCGTAGTTCAGTTTGGTTAGAACGCCGGCCTGTCACGCCGGAGGTCGCGAGTTCGAGTCTCGTCGGTCCCGCCAGAAAAGGGAAGCAAAATGCTTCCCTTTTTTATTTCATCTATCTTTTATAATTTTATTCTGCTTATATCACTGTTTTTTCGCGGTCAGCGCTTTGTTCAACCGGCAATAATCCCTTGCATATTATTATTTGTACCGTATCTTACCAATATCTTCGTTAGTTATTCATCCTAAGCATAAATTTACGATGGACTTACCCGAAAACATTTTCAAGCAGGAAGCGGTTGGTTCTTGCGACAATTATGACTATTTGAAGGTTTTTAACGACCGCCTCTGCCGCCGGAATGCTAGATGTTTTCCGCACGTGCGGCAGACGCATGATGAACTCCCGTTTTCAGCAAAGTAGCACCGAGAAGAATATTGGATGGAGAGAGAATGGACCAGCAGAATCTGAGAGGCGAATGGGGAAAGGCAATAACGATTGGTGGCCGGGAAGAACAACAGGATAGCGTAGAAATATTTTCCGCGAACCAATCCACCCTGCTAATTGTTGCAGACGGTATGGGTGGC
>JAUIFT010000242.1 GCA_030430345.1 Calditrichia bacterium
AAACCGAGGTCATATGATGAGCTTGCAGTTTTTCAACCGCATGCTGCATCTCTTCCATGCTAAGCGAGCTCGACTGAAAATCGATTCCCCCAAAGCCATTTACTTGAAAATCGAATAGATTCATTTTATGCTCCTTTATTGTATATATTTTCTTACGTTTTTCAGTTACTCATAACAAAAAATAGTGAAAACGATAACAAACAAAAATGTGATAGTCAAGAATAAGATAAAAAAATCACAAACGTTTGATGAACGTTTTCAAGTGGCTGTTTATTTAAAGCTTAAAGCTTTCGTTTCTGAGTGGCAATATTGGAGATAAGTCCGTTGTAAAATGACATTTTTAGTATTAGTTTAGAATTAATCAGATCGGACTTAGAGGAGCAATTTAAATGCGCATAATTGAAGGCGCTCAAGGAGAAGGTGGCGGGCAAATTTTACGCTCATCCATTACACTGTCACTCCTGACCAAAACCCCATTTCAGATTACATCCATTCGTGCCGGACGGAAAAAGCCGGGATTAATGCGGCAGCATCTAACGGCCGTCAAGGCAGCGACGGAAATTAGTGGAGCAACTGTGGAAGGTGCGGTAATGGGCTCCCAATCGCTCACGTTTCACCCCGGAGAAGTGCAGGGAGGAGAATATCATTTTGCCGTGGGAACCGCCGGTAGTGCTACGCTGGTATTACAGACCATCCTGCCGACATTGCTAATTGCGAAAAAGCCCAGCAAAATCATCCTGGAAGGGGGCACACACAATCCTTATGCGCCGCCCTATCCGTTTCTGGAAAAAGCGTTCCTGCCGTTACTGAGCAAAATGGGGGCCGGGATTACGGTTCGCCTGGAAAGAGCCGGCTTTTACCCGGCAGGCGGTGGCAAGTTTGTCATTGAAGTCAAGCCGGTAAAAAAACTAAAACGCCTGGATATTCTCGATCGGGGAACTGTTGTGCGTCGCCAGGCGAGAGCGATTGTCTCCGCCCTGCCGAAACATATCGCAGACAGGGAACTGGCCGTCATTAAGAATAAACTGGGCTGGGAAGCGGATTGCTTGCAAAAAGAGGTATTGAGAAATCCACGCGGACCGGGCAACATTCTTTCTCTGGAAGTCGAATCCGAACATGTTACCGAAGTATTTACCGGTTTTGGAGAAGTGAAGAAATCTGCGGAAATGGTGGCGGAGTATGCGCTGCGCCAGGCGAAGAAATATTTAAGCAGCAACGCCGCAATTGGTCGTTTCCTCGCTGATCAGTTGATTATTCCCATGGCAATGGCGGGGGGCGGCGAATTTTCAACGCTACCATTGTCCCGCCATACCGAAACAAATATTAACATTACCAAAACTTTTTTGGACATAGCCATCGCCGTCGAGCCCTCAGAAGCATACGATCAGATTATCCGAATCAATGCCTAGCGGCGCATGGAAATAGAAGTGTTCTCTGGCGCTGCATTGGGATTGGCCCGGCCAACTTTTTTCACTTCCAGCATGTCGACTAAAATGCCGCCTTCAATGAGCATGCCGGCATGGAGTGTTAACATCAAACTTTTGTTCGGCGGGCAATAGAGAATGCCGTCGGCAGTAACCGGTTGCCACTCCGGATCGACGATATGGGCCTGAATCGCTTCGCTGATGTCATGATCCGCAACGGTCGAAAGCTCAATGTAGCCGCCAAAATCGAGGCTTTTTCCCCAGCACTGCACCGTGAAATATCCACCGTTGCGAAGCGGCTGGCTGACAAATGTACCGGATGGCAGCATCATACCGCCTTCAACTTTTAATGAACGGGCGCCGCCGCCGGGAGGCGTGTCTGCGGAGAAAGAGGGTGATTCGGTCCAATACCAGCGCAAAGTATCCTGGGTGGATTCAAAGGAGTTAAAAAAGACGGTATTTTTTTTAGTTTCCACTTTCTGACGTAATTGCTGAGAACAGCTCATGAAAAGAAAAACGCCTAAAATCAGAAAAAAGAATTTCAGATAACTTTTTTTCGAATAAAATTGATTCGTTCTTTCCGGGGTCATATCGTTGCTCCAATCGATTTTATTATGTATAATTTTTGCACTTTTATTTCTTGTTATTTCGGCATCTTTATGTTTGAAATCTTTTCCTGATGCGGTTTTGAGAACAATCGTTACTGCTGATACAGTTCATTTTGCAATTGCTATGCCTGAAATACAACTTCAGGGAAAAACGATAGTAAGACAGCCATTTGATAATTCAATAAAGAAACTCCAACAACGATCAACGATCAGCGAACAACGAACAACGAACATGAGCGTCCTTTCGAAAATTATGAAAATTCTAAAATGGGTCCTGCTGCCGTTGGGAATTGTCCATTGGTGTGTTTTGCAATTGAGGCATTTCTGTTATGACCGGGGCATCTTTACAGTTAAAAAATTGCCTGTACCGGTTATTTCTATTGGCAATATTCAACTGGGCGGCACCGGCAAAACGCCTTTTGTGCAAATGTGTATAGATTTGCTTCAGGATCAATATCGCCTGGGAATACTCTCCCGGGGATATGGCCGCAAATCCCGCGATCATTTAATCCTTTCTGCAAGTCCGGAAGAAAAGCAATTGCCGCATATTGACGATATCGGTGATGAACCGGGAATGCTGTTGAAGCGATTGACGTCCGGCGCATTGGGGATTGGCGCTGAGAGATATGCCGTCGGTAGAGAATTATTGGCAGCGCAGCCGGTCGATCTCATATTACTCGATGATGGATTTCAACATCGCAGCCTGAAACGCAATCTGGATATTTGCCTGATCGATGTTTCCCAATGGCACTTTCACCCCTTTCTTTTTCCGTTCAGCAGATTACGGGATGTGAAAAGCGCATTAGGACGCGCCAACATTATTGTCCTTACCAAAGGGGAAAATTTCCCGGAGCGGGAAATCAAGTTGACGGATTGGATATCTGAAAAATACCAGCAGACAGTATTTGTTGGACGTTTCATTACGGACCAATTTGAGCGATTGGATGGCAGCAAAATTTCCATTGAAACGATTAAAAAAGGAAAAGCCGGCGCCTTCTGCGGGATAGCCAATCCCGCAAATTTTTTCGACAGTATTGAGCGGGAGAACATCACGCTGATTTATCAGCGGGCATTGGCCGATCATCAGGAATATGAGAAAACAGTGCTGGAAAAAATTAACCGGGAAACGGCTGGATTGTCCACGGTTATTATCACTGAAAAAGATGCGGTTAAGCTGAGTGACAATCGTTGTCTACCGGAAGTTCTTGCTGCAAAAATTGTGGTGATGAAAATTCACTTAAAATTGACAAATGAAAAATTGTTTTTGAAAAAAATGAAGTTAATCCTATAAAAAATATAAGTTTGTGTGAGGTGCGATTTTTGTAAATAAAAGTTATAATTAACAGTTGACAACCCAACAAACGCATACTATATTGGGAGCCTTGATCGCGGGGTGGAGCAGTTCGGTAGCTCGTCGGGCTCATAACCCGAAGGTCGCAGGTTCAAATCCTGCCCCCGCTACTAAGTCTGGCGACAGTCAGTATGATAAGAAGGCGGCATAGCTCAGTTGGTTAGAGCAGCGGAATCATAATCCGCGTGTCCGGGGTTCGAATCCCTGTGCCGCCACTTTCTTTTCCTTCCAATTTATGAATAACTCACTTAAATTTACGTTTTTAAATTTTGTCAATCAGCATCAGTTGATTGAGCGAAATCAGCATTTGCTTGTTGCTGTCAGCGGCGGTGTCGATTCAATGGTTTTGCTGCACTTGCTAAGGAGCTGGCAACGATACTTTGCCTTGAAGATTACCGTCGCACATTTTAATCATCAACTACGCGGTGCGGCAGCTGATGCCGATGCGCAATTCGTAGCAGATTTTTGCCGGGAAAATAATCTGCCTGTGCTAACCGGCCGGGGAAATGTGAAAGAATTTGCACTTTCCGAAAAACAATCGCCGGAAGCAGCAGCGCGGATGCTGCGGGAAAGATTTCTCCGGGATGCGCAAGTTGCCGCCGGGTGCGATGCTATTGTAACCGGTCATCACCTTGACGATCAAATGGAGACGTTGCTGATGCGTCTGCTCAGCGGGAGTGGTCTGGATGGCCTGGCCGGTATTCGCATTCGCCGGGAGCAATTTCTGCGCCCGTTGCTTTTTGCGCGGCGCCAGGCAATTATCGATTACGCTAAGGCGAAAAATATTGCTTTTGTTGAAGATGCATCTAACCAGGATTTAAACTTTCGGCGCAATCAAATCCGCCACCAATTGATTCCCTTTTTGAATGAACACTTTGACTACTATAACCCCGCATCTTTTTTAAATATCGGGCTTTTGATCCAGGAGTGGCTGCCCTACATTGAAAATCAGGCTGAATTATGCTTCCTTTCGCCGAAAAAAAGCGCCAGCGAAAATAAAATTCGCCTTGATATACCGACGTTCAAGGGGTATTTTTCCGGGATACAGATTAAAGCGCTGGAATTGGCTTTGTCTCGTTTATGCAGCGAAGAAAAAAAAATGACAACCCGGCAGTTTCAAAATTTTTCCCGCTGGTTAAAGAAAACAAATTTTTCCGGAGAATATCGTTTGGATGAATCTGTGCTTGTTCGCCGGGAAAAAAACGAATTGATCTTTGAGAAATGCATAAAAAAAACGCTGGATATTATCCCGCTTACGGAAATCTATAATGGAGAATCGTATCTTTTTCCGGAATTGGGAATCTCTTTGAGGACAGATTTCGTTGAGAGAGAAGACGCAGTGTTTAATAACGCTCCTGAAGAAGAGTATTTAGATGCTGCTAAGTTGACCTTTCCACTATTGCTAAGGAGCTGGCAGGCAGGAGATCGTTTTCAGCCGCTGGGGATGAAGCAGGGGAAAAAAATCAGCGACTTTCTGACGGATGAAAAAGAGCTTCGTTATTCGAAAAAAATAACACCGGTTATGCTGAATCAAGCGGAAGTCATCTGCGTCCCCGGGGTGAGAATTAGTGAGAAATATAAAATTAAATCTAAAACGGAAACGGTGCTAAAAATTAAAGTTACAAAATTATGAAAAAAGACGAGAATATTTTTATTGACGACATGGAGTTTCAGGTAGCAATTTCCTCCGAAACGATTCAGGCGCGTATTCGGGAAATTGGGAAAGAGATTTCCGAAGAATATAAGGGAAAAGTGCCAATAATGATTGGTGTTCTGAATGGTGGGGTGCTTTTTATGGCGGACCTGATTCGCACCTTGACGGTCGATTGTGAAATGGATTTTATCAAAATATCCAGTTATGGAAATCAGCGGGTGTCTTCCGGTGAAATTACCATGATCAAAGACTTCAGTGCAGACCTGCATGGGCGCGATATTATCGTTGTTGAAGACATCGTCGATTCCGGTTTATCTATCCAATATTTAAAAAGACGAATCTTGAACATGAAACCTTCGTCTTTGAAGTTTGTAGCATTATTGACGAAGAAGGGGGCAGCAAAAGTCGATTTAACGATCGATTATGTCGGATTCGACAT
>JAUIFT010000243.1 GCA_030430345.1 Calditrichia bacterium
ATAATAGGAGAAGGCAAAATAGATGACGGCGATGTCGCATAGGCTCCGCTGTTTATGTTGTATGCCGAGAAGATAAGATTAAATTTATCGATAGTTTGCGAGTCAACCAACTATGGAGATAATTTTTTCGGAAAAAGGAAGGGAGCATAAAATCCTTCTCCCTGTTGCCAGGGAGAAGTTGTTGGGGAGAGAACGTTACATGATCAGGTATCCTGCCTGACATGGAAAGCTTCTGCTAAATATACGGCAGTCAGAATTAAGATTAAAATGATCTGCTGTCATAAAGTCTATAATTTTATTGTCGGTAAAACAAATAGTGTTGTCATCGTTTTGCGACAATCCTGCTTTGCAGAAGGCGGAGATGCTTTTTTTAGAGGCGCTTATGACCCGAACATAAAGGATATATCCAGACGCAGCTCCGGGTAAGATTCGGTTTTCCCATTGAACTTTTGAATATGGGAACTTCCGTCAAGTTTTATAGCAACTTCATGGACTGGCCGGTATACTGCACCGATAGTCGCTTTGCTAAATTTGCCATCATCGGCATATCCGGCCTCATTATCGCCGCCATAGGTTTTGTTTTGAATGGTTTCGGGGTTCTCGTAATAATCCCATTGCAAGTAGGGAGCGATTTCTCCCAGTGCGGTGCTAATACTATATCCGGAGCGGATATACCAGGTTTGAACCTGATAATTTCCTTCTAAATTAATATTTTCCATAGAAACAGGGGCATCATTATCCAATAAGAAGCGGTTTAGCTGTGCCGCGTTGAGACTAGCATTATTGATAACTTCCATAACCATATGTGGATCCCGTTCCGCGGTGTGTTTAGAAACCCAGTATTCACTTTGGAATAAAAAACCACCGATTGCAGACTCCAGATAGCCGCCAAAAATATTGAATTTATCCGCTTGCATCCAGGGTAAAACGCCGCTTTTCGGTGACCCTTCCGCCAATCCAACATCCGAGGAGGTTGCCCCGCCGGATGTGTAGCCGGAGGTGCCAATGGTAATTTTGCCGCCGCTGAAACGCAAGTTGAAATCCCAGGCAAATGGAATCAGGTCTTCTGCGGGGCCGCCTTCGCCATTGTCGGTGGATATTCCGTAATTCGCGACAATATTGCTGCCGGTAATCTGTCCGTGCAACATCAGGGTCGTGGTTCGGGAAACGATGAGATGATCGTCGTCAAACAACTCCGGCGGCTCGATGCCATATAGCAAGGGAAAGGTGTTCAACAGTTCATTATACAAACCGAACTTACGATACATTTTTCCGACGCGAATATTAAAGTATTCGGCAGCAGAATATTCTCCCCAATAATTTTCAAATTCCGGAGAATCGTCTCCATTGGCACTTAAGTTTACAAAAACTTTGAATCGCTCGTTCAAGTAATGTTGCAGCATTAGTTTGACAAAAGGATTTGACCATTCCATAACCTCGTTATTATGGATAGTTTCCCCATTTTCGCCAATATTTGGCAAATTAAAGACCTTTTCTCCACGGGTGGAAAAAAATCCGTAAATGTTTAAATTGTTCTGCGCGAATAAGGTTGATACAGTGGTTATTAAAAGAAATGTGCAGAACAAAAACGCTCGTGTTTTGAAAGATATCCATTCGTTCATGTCTTTCCTCCTGGAAGATTTTCCGTGTTGTCCTTAACGATAAGTAATAGTTTCCGTGACATTGAATCGAACCGGCTGCCCGCCCCTGGTCGCCGGTCGGTAGCGATATTTTCTAAAGGTCTCTTCCGATAGTTGCTTCAAGCGTTCATGTTGAGTGGAAGGCGTATCTGGAGAAAATATAGACAATATTTTTACGGCCTCGACAATCCCATTACCATTTACCGTGCATTGCGCTTTAACAATTGCATATCCGCGATGATTCCAGTTTGTAGGGATACTGGGCCGCGGCGCTGCAATCTGCTCCTTTTTGCCCTGGTCGGTTTCTCCGATCGTAACTACTGGTAATGGGCGGTTAACCTCTTTTCGTGAAACTGACGTGCCGGTTGCCGATGCCGTTGCAGAACTACTGCGCTGCTGCTGATGACTGCTTTCTTTAAGGGTTTTGTCCGATAATTTTGCGGAAACTGGCGGCGTGTTAGCCGGCTGACTTTGCGTGTCCGCGGTTTGCTGCCGGGAAGGTGGAGCGGCAGGCTGGGTATAGTTGGTTTTGACCGTATTCGAACGCGGTTGAGAAGTGCTGGTATGTTTGGCCGTTTTCGTTCGAACATTATTCTCCAAAGTGGTTCTTTTAGGGGGCGTTTTCTTTACCCTTTTCTTTGGAGTCGTGGATCGGGTGGCCTCGCGCTGAATGCCTTTCCGTTCGGTAGATGCCACTTCAGTTCGCTTTACTTGATTCTCAAGGAGAACTTCTTCAATTTTCGCCAGAGCGTAAGTATCCTCCGCATCCAGCAACAGTATCATTTCATAATAAGAAAGAGCGTCATTACTCTGGCCGGATTCTTCGGCGGAAGCTGCAAGCAAAGTAAGATGCCGGGATAGAATGTGCTGCATTTCAAGCACGGAAGCATCTTCGGGATCGATATCCCTGGCTTGAGTGATAAACATGATGGCATTATTGCCATCTGCGGTTAGAATACGATTTTTCTGAAGCGCGTCCCTGGCTTTATCTACCAGTTCGCTGACATGCTTTTTTTGGGCCAATACTAACTTTCGGGCAGCATCCGCCGCTATTTCCGGGGCTTTCGACTGCTCGGTAACAGTTTGAAATGCCAGGGCTGCATCTGCAAAATTCCGGTTATTGAGGTGAGTTTCCCCTTCGAATAACAGTTGCTGAATGGCCTGTTCCTGACGTTGTGCAAGCAGAATGTTATCCCGGTTGCTCAGATAATAAAAACCAGCGCCCAGCAGCAGAACAATTAAAGAAAATGCCAGTATCGCGCCATACTTTCGTTGCCTCGCAAGAGACGCCGGCTGTTTGGCCGCCGGAATATAGTCTTCGACGAATATATTCGCAGAAGGATTCTGGCGAATGTTTTGAAAACGTTGATCGATCATTTGACCGATATCTTGATTCGCTTCCTGACTCGTAGTTGAAGCTTGTTGAAGATTAGGATTCAATGGAATATTGCTACTGCTTTGCACCACTGATTCCCGTTTCTGATATCCACCCTGCTCCCAGGCTTTTAACCCTCCTCCCGCAAGCTCCCGATTACATTTTTTGCAGCGTATTAATTCGCTCCGGTTTAATACGCCGCAATTTGCACATATCTTGCTCATGGCCAATCCTCTGTAGTTTAGGGTTATATTATGTATGTTAGGGGTAAAATAGGCTGGTTGGATGTCAAAGAATCTGCATCTAGTTGGTGTGGCAACTATTTAATAGAATGAGTATAAAACGAAGATGTAATATAATAAATACTACGGGGGAAATTGGAGGTTCTTTTGTCGTTAACCCATTATTATTATTGTAAATATTACGTTGTGTTTTGTCGAAAAATTATGACAGGTTATGAAGAAATACAACTTCGAACCGCTGGAAACTTCCCGCAGGAATCTAAATTGGACGTATCGTTCGTTGTATAATGCTGCAGAATTTGCCGGAACAGAGAACTGTTTAGTCGATAAGCCGGTGCTGCAATGCATAACGGACGATATCCGCATTGCTTTTCAAGGCAAGCTTTTTAAGGAGCCGGCGGCGATGGGTGCTGACGGAACTGATACTAATAGCCAGGCGGTCGGCGATATCGGAAAGCGGTTCCCCTTTGGCAATCATAAACATCACCTGCATTTCCCGGGGAGAAAGAGATTCATGTGGGGCTTTTTCCCAGCCGCGATTGACGCCTTCAATCAATTGCTGAATGACGGCATCGCTAAAATGTTTTTTCCCGGAAAATACTTTCTGAATCGCCTGCAGAATATCCTCCGGGTCGCAATCTTTGGTTAGATAACCGGCGGCGCCTGCTTTGATGGCGCGTATTGCATACTGATCTTCGGAATACATACTAAGAATGATGACGGGAATCTCCGGCTTGGCATGTACTAACTCCCCGAGAATATCCAGACCGTTCCGGCCGGGCAGGGAAATGTCGAGAATGACCAGATCATAATTTTGCTGCCAAAAATGACCGAGCACTTCCCGCCCGTCTCGTACCTCATCCACCTGAACATCACCGGGGAGCGTGTCCAGGATCAATTTCAAACCGCTGCGCACAACGGAATGATCATCCGCGATGAGAATCTTTTTCATCTGTGCCTCTGTCTTTATTATACGGAATTTTTATCGTAATACGGGTGCCTTCATTCGGTATTCCCTTTATATCCAAAGTGCCTTCGAAAATCCGGACCCGCTCGCGAATGCTGGTGAGCCCGAATGTATCTGCTGGCGTTAAATCATCATTCTGAATGCCGATGCCATCATCGGCGATTGAAAAGCGGAGCTCACTATCCGTACAATTCAGTTCAACCTGTACATTTTTTGCCCGGGCATGGCGGTAAATATTGGTTAAAGATTCCTGAAAGATTCGAAAAAGATTAATGTTCAAATCGCCCGGAATTTCCAGATCCGGGGGAGAAACAGCAATGGATACTTTGATATTCGCTCGCTTCTGAAACTCTTCTCCCTGCCAGTGTAAGGCGCTAACCAAACCAAGGTTATCCAGTACACTGGGACGAAGATCCTGGGAAAGTTTCCGAATTCTTTCTATCGCATATTTTACATTGTCGGACATGCTCTTTAACATTGTCGTAACGTTTTTATTATCATCCGGACAAAGGGATTTTAGAAGATTGATTTCCATTTTTAAGCCGGAAAGCACCTGCCCGAGATCATCATGGATTTCCCGGGCGATGCGGGTGCGCTCCTCTTCCCGCACTGTTTCCTGATGGTGAGTAAGATTACGTAATTGCTCCTGGGATCGCATCAGTTCCTGTTCGGTTAGGATGCGCTCATCAATCTCTGCTTTTAATTTTTTATTTGTTTCGTTGAGCCGTTGCGTACGTTCCTCCACACGTTTTTCCAAAGACTCGGCGTATTCACGGTTTTTTGCTTCCAGCGTCTTTTGTTCCGTAACATCAAAGAAGCTCCATACCCGCCCGACACTTTTACCATTAACATATTGCGGCATCGAATAACGATCGATGATGCGCCCGTCTTTAAAATGAAGCTCATCCCGGCTGGTCGCATCTGGCTGATCATAAAGACTGTGTACTTTTTCCAGGAACGCTTCCGGGCTCTTTAGTCTTAAAATCGCCTCCTCCAGGGCACGTTTATCTTCCCGGGATTCCATAACCGCCCGGGGAATGCCCCACATTTTCAGAAAGTTCCGATTGTTCAGCACCATTTCACCGTTATTATTAACAACTAAAATAGCGTTGACGGTAGATTCCAGGGTGGCCTGTAAAAGGGAATTGGCCGTGGTTAGTTCGGCGGTTTGTGCCACTACATTTTTTTGTAATTGGCGATTGATTCTTCGTAACCATCGCAGGCGAAACTGGTGCATGCCATAAATCA
>JAUIFT010000244.1 GCA_030430345.1 Calditrichia bacterium
CGGACACTGGCTTCCAGTCCTTCGACGGGCGAACTACCCGGCCTTTGCCCAAAGGAACTATATTTACCCCCAAATCAAGTGGCCGGTCATCCGGAACCCATCCACAAACGGCTATGTTTCCGTGCCGAAGTCCGCTATTCTTTCCTTTAAGACGTCAGGGGCCGATGTCTACCCATAACCCTGCAGCAATACGTTGCGGTGTCCCACCTATTTGATCCACTCGTTCCCACCGAGTTTCCTGCCGGATCAGCCATGAAAAACAGCCTGCCCCCATTTCATTGGGCTTTCCTGCTCTGTGCCGCCTGCACGCTCTCTAGCGCCGCAGCGGAGCCACTGCATGCTCGCATCGATGCTGCCATCGCTGCCGCCAGGAGTGGGGTAGGGGCGGCAAAAAGTGCTTTTCTCCCCGGCGTATCACTTGTGTTTGATTATGGCTTTCAGGGGGAAAAATATAGTTTTGGTAAGAATGATGACTACTGGATGGCTTCTGCAATAATGCAGTGGAATCTTTTCAATGGATTTCAGGACAAAGCGAAAGTGCAGCAGGCAGCAATTGCTGAAAAGAGAATAGAATCCCGCAGAGAAGAGCTGGATGGAAAAATTCGCCTGCAGGTCCGGGAAACCTTTTACAACTTTCAGGTCGCTGGCAAAAACTTACTCACTGCTGCAGAACAGTTAAATAGTGCCCGAAAATCGTTTCGAATCGTAGAACGGAAATACCGGGAAGGCATTGCTGCTCAAATCGAATATCTCGATGCCCGGAATACGCTGACCAGTGCGGAAACAAACCGGATCATTGCCGAATACGATTATTTCATTCTGGCCGGGGAATTTGAACAAGTCACTGCCGCATATCCACTAGCGAAAGAAAATTAACCAAAGCATATACTGGAGGCTTATCATGCGTTGCGAACAACTTATTTATCATAGATTTAAGGATGAAATTATTCACTGGAGCCTGATGATTGCAATGCTGCTGCTGATGGTTTATTTAAGCGGCTGTGATTCCCAGGCAAAAGAAACAAGCAGCATCAATCGAATTCCGGTGAAAGTTGCCGATGTGACCAGCACGGAAATGACTTTCCCAATATATACCAGCGGGCAGCTGGCTTCTAGCACAGAAGTAAAACTCGCCTTTAAGATCGGTGGCATTGTCGAGAAGATTTATGTTGACGAAGGCGCATCCGTTAAGAAGGGGCAACTGCTCGCAGCATTGGATCTTGCTGAAATTCAGGCCCAGGTAAACCAGGCGCAAAGCGCTTATGAGAAGGCCAGCCGGGATTTGAAACGGTTGGAAAAACTGTATCAGGACAGTGTGGTGACATTGGAGCAAAAACAGGATGCAACTACCGGTCTGGAAGTCGCTAAAGCAAATCTTGATATTGCTGAATTTAATCTTAAACATGCGAAAATTTACGCGCCCTCCACCGGAAAGATTATGCGCCGCATGGTTGAAAAAGGGGAGCTGGTCAACCCTGGCTTTCCGGCTTTTATGTTTGGCAGCGCCGGGCGTGGATGGATCGTTCGTGCCGGTGTTGCCGATAAGGAGGTCGTGCGGATAAACCTGGGAGATTCGGCCAGGGTTGTTTTCGATGTATATCCTGATCGCCAATTCCCGGCCGCGGTTAGCGAACTGGCGGAGGCGCTGGACCCGATGAGCGGGACCTTCGAAGTAGAGCTTTCTCTCCGGGAGCAGGGGGTTAAAATGATCTCCGGCTTTGTTGCCAGAATAGAAATATATCCCCGGGAGAAAGAAACGCTGACCCTGGTGCCAGTAGCATCAATTATCGAGGGGAATGGTAATAACGGCTTTGTCTTCGCACCGGAGGGCGCGGAAAATACCGTGAAGAAAATTCCGGTGAAGATCGGGCGAATTCTTGACGATGGGGTAGGAATTACCTCCGGGCTGCAAGGCGTCAAAAGAGTTGTTACTGATGGTGCCCCATATCTGTTTGATGGAAGTGCAATCGAAATAATATCAGATTGACGGTCATTGCAATTGTAAATTTCTGATTAAAGAGGCGTTAAACAATGAATTTACCCAAACTTGCAATAAATAACTTTCAGTTCACCCTGGTAATGGTTTTGCTGCTGACACTGATGGGATTGGCATCTTTTTTCACGATGCCCCGTTCGGAAGATCCGCAGGTGACATCCCCGGGATCCAACGTGGTGGTGATTTTCCCCGGTGCAAATCCGGAGGATATTGAAGAGCTTGTGCTGGACCCGATCGAAGCGGCATTGAATGAGCTTGAGGACATCAAGCGAATTAATGCTGTGGCGGAAGATGGCCTGATGGTGCTTTCTATCGAATTTAAGGCCGGCAGTGATCCGGATGATAAATATACGGACGTTCTGCAAAAAGTGAACCGGGTACGGGATGATTTGCCGGACGGTGTCCTCAGTGTAGATGTTCATCGGTTTAATGTGAGTGATGTGAGCATCATTCAGTTGGCATTGGTATCCGACGCTGCTGAATATCGTTTAATGGAAAAAACCGCCGAGCGGATGAAGAATGAGTTGGAACGGGTAAACGGCGTGAACAAGGTAAAAACCTGGGCCTATCCGGAACAGGAAATCCGGGTGTCTTTAAACTGGCAAAAAATGGCCCAAATGCAAATTCCCCTGGGAATGGTAATTCAGGCGATTGAAAGTACCGGCAGTAACATTCCCGGTGGCGCGATTGATGTCGGCAGCCGAAAATTTACCATCCAAACCAGCGGCTCGTACGAAACTGTCTCCGATATCGAAAATACGGTAATAATGGCCCGGAATGGCAAAGTCGTTTATCTCAGGGATATTGCCAGTGTCGACCGGGATTATGAAGACCTCAGCCATGTTGCCCGCTATAATGGAAAACGTGCTGTATATGTCACGGTCAGTCAGCAGGAAGGTACCAATATTTACGACGTCATGGACGCGTTGAAGTTAAAAATCGATCGGTTTCAGACTCGAATACCCGCGGGTATCAAGATGGAGACGGTGTTTGACCAATCCGTCAGCGTTTCCAGCAGGGTGAATGGCTTCTTCAAGAATTTATTACAGGGGGTCTTTCTGGTGGGACTGGTTGTCTTGCTGGCGATGAGCTTCCGGGCGGCATTAATTGTGATGCTGGTGATCCCAATGTCGATTATGATTGGGCTCGGCTTTGTCGATCTCAGCGGGTTTGGCTTGCAGCAGATGTCGATTGCCGGACTGGTGATTGCCCTGGGACTGCTGGTTGATAATGCCATTGTTGTCACGGAAAATGTCTCCCGGTTTTTGGGGATGGGATTAAAACGAAAAGAAGCGGCCGTCCGCGGAACTTCACAGATCGGCTGGGCGGTAGTTAGTTCTACGGCCACAACAGTATTGGCATTCTTGCCGATTATCATGATGCAGGACGTTAGCGGGGATTTTATCCGCAGTATGCCGGTAACGGTCGTTTTTACCCTGATCGCTTCCCTGTTATTGTCCTTAACCCTTACCGCATTTCTGAGCAGCCGCTTCCTTCGTCAAAACGGGAAGAATAAAAATGGTCAGAACGGATTCCAAAGATTTGTGGATACGGTGTATAACGGTCGCCTGCAAAAGGCGCTGGCCAGTCCGCGAAAAACACTGTTGATTGCCTTTACCATTTTCCTGGGTAGCCTGATGTTGTTTCCCATCGTCGGGGTGAGTTTCTTCCCGAAAGCGGAGAAGAATCAATTCATTATCAACATTGATACCCCAAAAGGCAGCAGCCTGGCAAAAACGAACGCAGTTACAGAATATGTCGAAACGGTTCTGGGCGCGCATCCGGAGGTTCAATCTTTTGCGGCGAATATCGGGCGTGGGAATCCACGAATTTACTACAACATTATTCCTAAAAATAAACAAAATACGCATGCACAATTATTTGTTGAATTGAAATCGAAAGACCTGGACATCTTTAATGATGTGGTTCGGGAACTGCGCGATAATTTTCGAAGGTTTCCCGGGGCGAAAATCGAAGTGAAGGTGTTTCAGCAGGGACCGCCGGTCGAAGCGCCGATTGCCATAAAAATACTCGGTGAAGATCTTGATGAATTGAAGCGCATATCCCGCGATGTGGAGGCAATGATCACCGGAACGGAAGGCACCGTTAATATCGATAATCCCGCGGCGCTCAGTAAAACCGATTTGCACGTAGATATCAATCGACCGAAAGCCGGCATGATGGGATTGCCGCTTTTGGAAATCGATCGCACCGTCCGGGCAAGCATTAGCGGGCTGCCGGTTTCCAATTATCGGGACACTGATGGCAACGACTATAATGTTGTCGTTCGCCTGCCATTTGCCGAAAATCATCTGGGTGAACGTAAGCCGGCCATGTCAGATTTTAACAACATCTACCTTGCTGCCCACAATGGCGCCCAGGTGCCATTGCGGCAAGTTGCGGATATCACTTTCAAATCCAGCCCGATGACGGTCAGTCATTTCAACCAGGAAAGAAACGTAACGATCACTGCGGATGTCGATACGGACTATTCGGTAAACAATGCGACAAATATTATCACCGCAAAACTGGACGCTTATGACTGGCCGGCCGGCTATCGGTATTACGTCGCCGGGGAGAAAGAAAGTCAGGATGAATCATTCGGCGGCATGGCCAAAGCGGTGTTGATTGCCTTAATCGCTATCTTTGGCGTGCTGGTATTGCAGTTCCGTTCTTTTCGCCAACCGTTGATCGTCTTTGCGGCAATTCCACTGGCTTTAATCGGTTCCGTGCTTGCCCTGTTAATCACCGGTTACAGCTTTTCCTTTACAGCGTTTGTCGGCATTACCAGTCTGGTAGGAATTGTAGTTAATAATTCGATCATTCTGGTCGATTATACCAATCAGCTCCGTGAATCCGGCAAAGATTTGCTGGAAGCACTCAAAGAGGCCTGCGCGACGCGTTTTAAACCGATTATTCTAACCACTGCGACAACCGTGGGGGGATTACTGCCGCTGACACTCGGGGGAGGCAGCATGTGGGCCCCGATGGGCTGGTCGATTATTGGCGGCCTGATCGTTTCGACATTACTAACCTTGATCGTTGTGCCGGTGCTTTACAAAATTTTTACCCGAAGAGACGCTGTTGCTTCAACCTGATAAAGTATTTGGAAAACTCCACAAACAAAGGAAGCGCTTCCGGGTAATTGCCGGGAGCGCTTCTGTTATTATGCAGCAGTTTTTTTCCGATAATCATCGATGGAAAGTTTGCCGGCGCCATTAAAAAGGAAAAACAGCGAAGCAGAAAGCATCATTAACGCCGGGAAGGTATTCGGATAGGTGTCACCAAGATGCACGGCCAGAATCGCCACTAAAAAATTAAAGATCATGACTGCGGCGGCAAAGCGGATATAGGCACCGAGAAGGATGAGAATGCCACAGAAGAATTGGGCATATACAGAAACGATCGCAGAAACGAGGGGGAGGGGAAATCCAAATGCCTGGAGAAAATCCTGAAACTCCAGCATTCTACT
>JAUIFT010000245.1 GCA_030430345.1 Calditrichia bacterium
GCCGTTATGCAGCATCAGTTCCGTTACGTTGGGAGCAGTAGAGTGTACGCCTGCCGGGTCTGAACGCGGGTTAAAATTTCGATGATTTTTGTTCGCGCATTAATCTGGGAAGGCAGTTGCTCATTGTTACCAGCGGGATCCTTGGGAGAATGTGCAGAAGCGCCAGTGCGATGGTTCTTTTTATCAGCCATGTCCGAGTGTCGTTTGTTCTGAAATTTCGTATTCTCTTAATTAAAACATTTAGCTAAGCTATTAATATCGTTGATCATCAGATAATATCCAAATAAATCCAATGGGAAAATCGACAGCTAAAACTTTGCTGTTTCTATGGTTGTATTTCTGCTAATCCCTAAGCTGTAAGGATAGGGTCGGACATGGCGCCCAGCGAATCACCTTCTCCGCGGTACTACCGAGGAGCAGATATTCCAAATCTGTAACGCCATGAGTTGGAATAATCATTAGATCGATGCTATGCGCTTTTACATAAGCAATAATTTCTTTGTAAGCGATCCCTTCTTTCACAATACAAGTATCAACAAATTCTTTCCCATCCTGTTCAGCAACGAGTTGCTGCAAGTTATTCGTGATCATATCTCCCAAATACCGGTCAATTTCGAATAAAGACTCTGCAGAGGCATCATGGTAAGGATATTGCTCCTGCTCAATAACATGCATCAGCGTTAGTCGTGCGTTATACTCCCGGGCAAAAAACAGCGCGCGCTCGATTGCATATTCCGAATACTGGGAGAAATCGATGGGGACAAGCACTCGTTTTACGTCGTCGGAAGTCACCGTTAACGGAACACTGTAGACAGGTGTTTTAACACTTCTTATCAATGATTCTGTCACACTGCCCTGGCCGATGGATTCCCGGTTGGTCTGTCCCTGTTTACCGAGCACCACTAAATCAAAATTATGTGTTTCAATATATTCCTGAAGGCAATCTGCTGCCGAGCCGCTCTGCAAGACAATATAATTGACAGATATATCATCTTCGCTGTAATCTATCATGTATTTTTCTAATTCTTTTAGCACATCTTTCTTTTTCTTTTCAAAAAAATCATGGTAAGCGGTTAGTGTCTGCGGTTCGCTGAACATGTCCGGCCAATATATATAAACATGAGCCAAAGTGATGTTACATCGAAAAGGCGCTGCCAATTTTACAGCAGCCGCAACTGCCGGAGCGGCATATTTGCTAAAATCAATTGGTACCAAAATATTTTTGAATTCCATTTACCTACACCTTTGGATAAACCCTATCGGGGTGATATGAAATCAATAATTTTCTATTTTGGGAGAGCAAATATCTGGAATCTTAAATTAATATACGGTAGTGGTAGTGTACTGCTTTTGCGCCAAGCGCCAAAAATGGTCTTTTAAAAATAAAAATGTGGCAAATTTATGAGTATTAACAGAAGCAGCCGAAATGAAGATTCCGGCTGCTTCTGCAATTTTTAAGGAATGATTAGGATCTTTCATTCATCGGCGTGTACGTGCGCTCGGTGGCGACGCTTTTATAAGCCGGACGGATAATACGCTTTCCATTGATCAATTCATCGATTCGATGGGCGCTCCACCCTACGATGCGAGCCATGGCAAATAGCGGGGTGTAAATCTCCACGGAAAAGCCGAGCATGTCGTAAACCAACCCGGAATAATAATCCACATTCGGAGAAATAACCTTATCAGATTTTTTGATTTTCTGGAAAAGTCCCGGGGTTACTTCGGCGATTTTATTATAAAGATTGAATTCATCCAGGCGTCCTTTGGCAGCAGCCAGCTCCCGGGCTTTCTCTTTGAGGATAATTGCACGAGGGTCGGATTTGGTATAAACGGCATGCCCCATTCCATAAACCAGTCCAGTGCCATTGTGGGCTTCTTTGTTAATAATTTTACCAATGTAGTTACTCACTTCATCATCATCTTTCCAGTCCTTAACGTTCTGTTTGATGTTGTCCATCATATACATCACGTTGGAATTGGCCGCACCGTGCAGCGGGCCTTTCAGGGCACTGATGGCCGCGGCGATTGTCGCGTAAGTATCAGTCTGACTGGAAGAAACCACATGGGTGGTGAAGGAGGAGTTGTTTCCACCACCATGCTCGGCATGAAGTACCAGTGCTAAATCCAGCAATTCGGATTCCAGGGCAGTAAATTTATCATCCGGACGGAGCATGTGGAGGAAGTTCTCCGCGATATCATAGCCCATTTTCGGGGTTTTGATGTGCAGCGTATCGCCATGATATTTGTGGCGGAGTGCCAGGTAAGAGTAAGCAATAATCGCCGGAAATTTGGCGATCAATTCCAGGCTTTGCCGAACGACATTTGGAATGCTGTTGTCATCCGGATTTTCGTCCAGAGTGTATAATGTCAGAACGATCTTCTGAAGCTTGTTCATCACGTTCGGGCTGACAAATTGAAGCATATTGGTCGTGACAAGTAAATTCGGGAGGCGCATCCGCGGGTAAAGATAGGATTCAAATTGTTCCAGCTCATCTGTCGTTGGCAGCTTGCCGAAAAGCAGCAGATAAGTCACTTCTGCAAATCCATGACGCTTATCATTCTGAATGCCGGTAACAACATCACCAATGGAAATACCACGATACATTAATTTTCCATCAACAGGTATGATTTTACCATCTTCTTTTTTTGAACCAATTACGCCGGAGATTTTTGTTAAACCGGCCAGTACTCCAGAGCCATCAGCATTACGTAATCCACGTTTTACATCCAGTTCCGTATATAAATCTCTGTCTATCGTATTCCGCTTCAGTATCTCTTCGGACGCCTTATGAATAAAATCAACGCTCATTTTCCTGACTCCATCTTTTAAGTGAACAATTCATCTTTGATCTGTTTTTGTTTTTATGCTATGTCGTTGCCGCTGAGAAAATCTCCGGTACGGATCGGGTAAATTTTCCCTACCTAATTTAATGTTTGATAATACTTTTTGCACTCAAAATCTGAAAAGTACTGCAATTCGGCAAAATACACCGATATAGCTCGACAGGTTTACCGCTTAGTTACAATATGGATCGCTGATCTGCGACAAGGAAAGAGCTTTAAGTCTTTATAAAATATGGTTTTGCGAATAGGTTGTTTTCCACCACTATCGAAAAAAATATTTGGCACAGTTCTGGTTATCATCTGGATTGGATGTTAGCAGTACACTGCCTAACAAAATTTCGAACTGTTTCTTAAGGAGAAATAATGGCGGCAAATCTTATTACGCTCGGCAGAGTTTTACTGGCTGTGCTGGTAATTTACCTGTTTCAAACAAACTTTTATGGGGCACTTTCTGCGGTGTTCTTAACCGGACTGGTAATCTATCTGGATTCGCTGGATGGTATCATCGCTCGCAAATTGAAGATGACCAGCGAGTTTGGCGCTTTGTTCGATATCGCCGGAGATCGCATCGTGGAACATGTTTACTGGATATATTTTTCCGTGATCGGTCTGGTGAGCATTTGGGTGCCGATTATTTATATCAGCCGGAGTTTTCTGGTAGACATGCTGAGGACCATCGCATTTACCAAATCCGGGCAAACTCCTTTCGGGGAAAATAGCATGATGCGTTCTCGCCTTACTTATTGGCTAACTGCTTCCCGTCCCAGCCGGGGGATTTACGGGGCCGGAAAAGTGATCGCCTTTTTGTGCCTTGGGATAATCATCGTTTTAAACAAGGCTGACTATAGTATCATTCGCCTGCTGCCGGAAAATTTTATGTACTATTTCAGCTTTTCGACCCAGGTGCTGGTGTGGATCGTCGTTTTGTTAAACCTGATTCGCGGGCTGCCGGTGTTATGGGATGGGCGGGAGTATCTCTTCGCAAACAACCTGCCGCGGAAATTGGAAAATGCCGGGAGAAAGAAATGATCGGGAACCCCTGGGCCGTTTTTGATGTCGATGGCACGCTGCTCCCGGGGCAGTCGATGGAACAAATTTTTATTCGGGAAGGGATTCGGCAGGGATTCCTTTCTCCGAAGCAGCTCGCGCAATTTGCTGCATACGCTTTGTGGGAAAGTTGCCGGGGGAATCATCTGCGGGCGTTTAAACAGAACAAATATTATCTAAAAAATATGCCCCTGGAAATTATCGCAAACGCAGCCGAAATGGTTTTTCAGGAAAGCATAGCCGCTCTATTATCAGCAGAGAGTCAGGTAGCTGTAGCACAGCTCCGCCGGGCAGATTATCGAATATTGTTAATGACCGGGGCGCCGGATTTCCTGGCAAATCATCTGTGGAATATCTACCAACCGGATGCGCTTATTTCTACCCGCCTGGAAAAAAATGGTGGCCTTTATTCCGGAAAAATTGCCGGTATTCATCCCTATGGTCAGGCGAAGCGATTACTGCTGCTGAAAGCTAGGGATCGCCTGGAAATTGATTTTACCCGTTCCGCAGCATTTGCCAATCATCATACGGATATTGACCATTTGCAACTGTTTGCCCGGGCGGTCGCTGTTAATCCCACGGTAAAATTACGGAAATCGGCGATGCTTCGAAACTGGGAGATAGTTTACTGGCACTAGCCGTTGCCAAATTTGATATAAGCTTCTGAGCTTGTCGGAGGAGGCAAAATGCTCATTTGCTCATCTGCATCATCATTATCGACTATTAAAGTGCCGCAATCGCGGCCTCAGCCGCCCGAACCATCGGGGTGACAGAAATTGAAGTACCGACTGCCTGCTTCATCCAAACCTGGGGGGCGATGCAACCCAATTTACACATTCGTTCCATTTCCGTCGCGAGACTATGGGATTTTAGATAGTCCTCAATCTGAAAAGCAATAATATGCCCTATCGCATAATCCGGAATATACATCCCGCAAAAAATGATGTGCGAATAGATCGCGAGGATAGGGGAGTCCTTACAACCAAAAACCGGTGCAAAATACTGGTTCCAGATATCCTTTGCCAGGGAGATAACCGCTGCTTGCAGAGTGGCGGCATCTGCATCGGGATGTTGGTACATCCAGCGCCAGATTTTCATGTCCAATAGAGAAACCCCGGCAATTTCCATGGTTTGCCAGATGTTGTGTAACGTCTCGAGATGAGCGCTTTCCGGAGAATCGCTTTCCAGTCCTAAAACGGCCATATCACGCGCCTGGAAAACAAATGCAAACGCTTCGGTAAATGCTGTATTCGGCACACCTTCCAGGGAATAATAATCGATATCGTTCATGGAAATCACTTGTTCAACTGTGTGGCCAAGCTCGTGCATGGCGGTATTGAAGCCTTTGTAGTTCATGCCATCTGCCGGTACCCGGGTGCGTAAATGGGCGCTGTCGTAGCGCATTTGACCGCCCATGGCATGTCCGGCACCGCGAGAGGGATCCACCGCAATATATTTCTGTAAATAATTCGCTTTCTCTGCTGTAAATCCAAGTTCTATAAGAATTTCGCTGATCTTTTCCTGAAAGTGAGTAACATTGGGATAGCGGCTTTGCACC
>JAUIFT010000246.1 GCA_030430345.1 Calditrichia bacterium
TATCAGCAGCTTCTCGCGCTGCTTCAGTTCCGCGCAGCCCCATCGCCACTCCAATATCTGCCTTTTTAAGAGCCGGAGCATCATTCACTCCGTCACCAGTCATAGCAACAATTTGACCGGATTTTTGATAACCCCGGTATTATTACCAGTCATCTTTATTCTTGGCGTTCTTGCCTGGCGGGCAGTGCCGGAGCATATTCGCTCCCGGACCAACCCCGGCCAGGAATTGTTGATGATTCTGCCACTTGCCCTGATTAGTATTTACGTTTCACTGCAAATGGGCCCGCTGGTAGAAAGCTGGTTTTTCGGGGGTAATATACAACAATGGATTTATGGCAATCTTGGCGTCACCTATGAAACCCGTAACAGTCTGGTGGTTGGTTTTGCCCTGGGATTTGCCGTAATTCCGATCATTTTTACAATGACAGAAGATGCGTTAACCAACGTGCCGGATTCACTCAGTTCCGCCTCACTGGCGTTAGGTGCGTCGCGTTGGCAAACTGTTCGCAAAGTCATACTTCCTGCGGCATCCGGGGGGATTTTTGCCGCAACGATGCTCGGCCTTGGCCGCGCTGTCGGGGAAACAATGATTGTGCTGATGGCAACCGGCAACACCCCGATACTGGACCTGAATCCTTTTAATGGTTTCCGGGCAATGAGCGCCTGTATTGCAGTTGAAATCCCGGAGGCACCAGTTGGTGGCAGCCTCTACCGGGTTTTATTTATGACGGCGCTGCTGCTCTTTTTATTCACTTTTGTCCTGAATACCTTATCATCGGTTATTGGTGAGCGGTTACGGAAAAAATACGCGCGATTCTGATAGGATAAATTATGAGCCAGATGAGTTATTTTAAGAAAAAAGGTGATCCGTACATTTTTGCAGCCGGCATGGGGCTAATAATCTCCCTCGGCATGGTTGCATGGATTTTGATCGTTATTCTTGCCAAAGGCCTGGGATTTTTCTGGCCGCGGGACCTCGTAGAAATCACCCTGGATGACGGGAAAAAGCACCTCGGAGAAATGTGGGAAAAACGCGATGACGCTAACCGGCATGAAACTCAGCTAAAGAGCGGTAATCGTGATCTGAACGGCATCGATTTTGTCTGGATGGATGATGCGAATATCGTTAGCTCAGAATACCCGGAAGGTGCATTTACCTTTGAGCGGATGGAGTATGGCAATTTTTATGGATATATCGTTGCCGTTAACGCC
This sequence comes from Calditrichia bacterium, assembly GCA_030430345.1. Next base: position 1,213 of record JAUIFT010000246.1, read on the forward strand.
GAGAATCAGGCCGTAACGACTGTCGATGGCGACATTGTCCCCAAAGCGTATGATGCTTTTGAACTGGCCCATCAAACCCATGATGAGATCGTTGAAACTCAACAGGAAATCACCGACCTTACCGAGCCGCTGACCAGGTTGCAGCGGGAAATTTCCCTGCTGGAAATCGATCGGGCGGATAGAACCGAAGAAGGTCGTGCACTGCTGGAACGCTATCGCAAAGAAGCAAATGAGATGGAACAGGCCATCGCAGAAGACTATCTTGCCTTAAACAGTGAACTGGAAAAGCTGGTTATTAAGGACCGCAGTATTTTTCTATCGGTGAGAACCGCTGACGGGCGGAATAAAGATCTGCAACTGTCGCATGTTGTCCGTTTCTTTGCCCCCAATCAAATGGGCGTTTTCGAAAAAATCTGGCACTATATCGGTAAACTGTGGGAATTTGTTGCCGACGATCCTCGTGAAGCAAATACCGAGGGTGGTGTTTTTCCGGCAATTTTCGGCACGGTAATGATGGTTATTCTCATGTCTATCGCAGTGGTGCCCTTTGGCGTAATGGCCGCGATCTATCTTAACGAATACGCCAAGCAGGGGGTTGTTACCCGCTTTATTCGTTTATCCGTAAATAACCTTGCCGGCGTTCCCTCAATTGTTTTTGGTGTCTTCGGTTTAGGTTTCTTTATATATTTTGTTGGCGGATCTATTGATCATTTGTTTTTTAGTGATAAATTACCGGAGCCAACGCTTGGTACCGGCGGCATTCTCTGGGCTTCATTAACCCTGGCCTTATTGACCTTGCCGGTAGTCGTCGTTGCAACAGAAGAAGGTTTACTGGCAGTACCACGCGCAAACAAAGAAGGCGCGCTGGCACTTGGCGCTACCCGTTGGCAAATGATCCGCAAGGTAGTGCTGCCGAATGCAATGCCCGGTATCCTTACCGGTTTAATTTTAGCAATCAGCCGTGGCGCCGGCGAAGTAGCGCCGCTGATGATTACCGGCGTAGTGAAACTGGCCCCGACACTCGCCCTGGATGCAACTTTCCCCTTTCTGCACCTGGACCGGAAGTTTATGCATCTTGGCTTTCATATTTATGATGTCGGATTCCAGTCGCCGAACGTAGAAGCAGCAAAACCGATGGTTTACAGCACTGCCTTATTGCTGATTGTCATCGTTATCCTGCTCAATATCGTAGCTATTTACGTTCGGAACAACCTGCGCAAGCGGTATAAGTCATCTACTTTCTAACGGGAAATTAATCAATGATGAACTATCAAGAAGAAGTCGATATGGTATCTCAAACAGACAAGCAAGAACAGACGCATCTCGATGACGTCCTGGCAAAAGAGCGCATTGTAATCGAAACCGACGATCTGGATTTTTACTACAATCCGGAAGTGAAGGCGCTTAAAAACATCAATATTCGTATTCCGGACAAAAAGGTAACGGCGTTTATCGGCCCTTCCGGTTGCGGTAAATCTACCCTGCTCCGTTGTTTCAACCGGATGAATGATCTTATCCCCGGCGCATATCTGGAGGGCAAGGTAATGATTGAAGATGCGGATATTTACAGCGAGAAGATTCGTCTGGAAGAGCTCCGCAAACGCGTCGGAATGGTCTTCCAGAAATCCAATCCTTTCCCGATGTCCATTTGGGAGAACGTCGCTTTCGGTCCCCGGGTAAACGGCATTCAGAATAAATCCAAACTGGATGATATTGTCGAATCCGCACTGAAGCAGGGCGATCTCTGGCGGGAAGTTAAAGACCGCCTCGATTCTTCCGCACTGGATCTCTCCGGTGGTCAGCAGCAGCGCCTCTGTATTGCCCGTACGCTGGCAAACAAGCCGGAAATTATCCTGATGGACGAACCGGCATCGGCATTGGACCCTATTTCTACCGGTAAGATTGAAGAGACGATCAACGAATTAAAGAAAGACTACACGATCGTTATCGTTACCCACAACATGCAACAGGCAGCCCGTATTTCCGATTATACTGCCTTTATGATGCTTGGCGAAATGGTCGAAATGGATACGACCAAACATATCTTCACCAATCCAAGCGTGCAAATGACCGAAGATTATATCACCGGCCGATTTGGTTAATATTTCTGATGCGACAGCGGTACAAAATGGTTATAATACAGGCAGATACGACCGGAAATTGAGAGATTAGAGCATGAAAGAAAAATTTCAGAAGTTACTCGAAGATATTAAAAAAGATTTGATTTTCCTGGCGAATGAAGTAGAGCATAATATTCGTCAGGCAGTGAAAGCGTTAAAGAACAAAGACATGATCCTTGCTCAACAGATCATTGAACGGGATAGTGAGATTGACCGTAAGGAAGTCGAAATCGAAGATAAGATTTTGACCCTGCTAGCCCTTCAGCAGCCGGTGGCGATCGATTTACGATTTATTGTCAGTGGATTGAAGATGAACAATGATTTGGAACGAATCGGAGACCATGCCGCTAACATCGCGAAAGTAGTGCTGCATTTGAATGGCAAATCCCTGCCAAGTTCTGCGAAAGAAATATATCCGATGAGCGATCTGGCTTGTAAAATGCTCCATGATGCTGTGAGCGCATTTATCCATCGCGATACAGAGCTGGCCCGTCAGGTTTTTGAAGCAGACAATGAAGTTGACAGCTACTATGAAAAAATTATTGTCAATACCATGAAGGAACTAAAAGATAAAGCCGGTAAACTGGAAGAAGGATTTGCCGTGGCGCGTGTTTCACGATTTTTGGAAAGAGTGGGCGACCTCGCAACAAACATCGGTGAAGATGTTGTATTTATGAAAGAAGCGAAGATTATCCGCCACAATTTTCATGAAGAGGATGAAGAATGAGCGGCGCAATGCCGCTCAAGCAGTTTCTCTCCCCTACCCCCTTTATTTCTCCTGCTGTTTCTGCGAAACAGCATAGAACTTTCGATCCTGACTACCAAAATAAATAACTCCTTTACTAATCGCCGGAGAAGTCGACACAGATCCCTTGGTCGGGAAGGCCCATGTTTTTTCCCCAGTGTGGCGATTTACCGCATGCATAGAATTGTCCCGGGAACCAACATAAACATAGTCTCCTGCGATTACCGGCGATCCTAACACCGGCCCTTCGGTTTCATATTGCCAAACAATGGCGCCAGTATTTTTGTTTAATGCATAGAGATAATGATCCCAACAACCAACATATAATAAGCTATCGACTATCGCCGCTGTGGAAGAGATACCCAGGCGCCGTGTAAATGTCCATAGCTTTTCACCAGTCTCCTGGCTCAAGGCATAAAATTTTCCATTCATACAGCCAAAGTAAACATTTTTATCGTCCGCAACCGGCGAAGCAAGGATATCCTGTTTGTCCTCATATCCTTTGTCTGCCTCAAAACGCCATTTTTCCTTGCCGTTTTCCAAATCCAGGGCAAAAAACAATCCGGACTGCGCGCCAAAATAGATCGTATTATTGGCGATTGCCGGGGAAGCAAAAATTTTCGAAGCGACATTAAATTCCCAGCGAGTTTTCCGGCTTTCCAGATCGATAGCATAAAAAGAGCCGTCAAAACAGCCGAGGTAGATAGTATTACCGACAATTGCCGGAGAGGTATATATTTCTTTAGGGAATTGGCGCTGCCAGAGTTCTTTTCCGGTTATACGATCGACCGCGTACAGGAAATTATCCATAGTGGGAAAATAGATAATGCCGTCCTTAATCGCAGCGGTGCCGTAAACACCTCCACCTTTATTCGCATCGAAATCCCAGAGTTTATTCCCCTCGCTGTCGAAACAATAATAAAAACCGTTAACGCTGCCAAAATAAATCCGGTCATCGATCACTATCGGCGAAGAAAATACCCAGTCGGAAGTCTGATATTCCCATTTTGCTTCTCCAATTGCCACAACAGGCGCAGTGTCAATCACCCCGCTGTTTTGCAAATCACCCCGGAATAAATACAATTCTCCGGAAGTATCTGTTGTCGATTTATTCTCACAACTCAATAAAAGAAAAGCAGTTAATGCCAGTACCACGTAGAAAGAACGTTTCATAAGCCCCTCAATTCAAATATACTTGTCATCACAAATGGCATAATCGTCAGATGATTAAGGTAATCATTTGCATTAGATTTGTTCCACCATTTTTTCATTTTTTGGTAATGTTAAACAAATAATGCTCCATACCAATAGAAGTTGTAAATTGAGTTTGCGAAAACCAAGAACAACTTTCTATAAGCAGGAGCATTGATTATG
>JAUIFT010000247.1 GCA_030430345.1 Calditrichia bacterium
AACCCCGCAGTGGATGATACCGTGCAAATTCTTCTGAAAATTGAGGACAAGTTTGGCGTCGACCAGGTAACGCTGACGCGGATCGATACGCCATTCACCTATACTGCCACGCAACCAGGGACAGACACCACGCTGTTCCTGGCGAAAATTCCCCCGACTTTTAAACTGCAATCGGTGCCTTTTGAAGTGAAAATTGAGAACAATATCGGGAATACCAGCTTTTTTAAAGGGCTGGGTTATGTTGTGACCGATGTTCGCCCGGACGTGTATCCATTGGGAAGTTCCTTAGCATTTACCGGCAACCAGCAAGCACAGCTTAAAGTCGCGGTAGTTAATGATGCCGGCGCCGGTGCGGACAACACGGTTGAGGTCGATGTCAGATTTGCTGATGGGGCAGATAACCTGGCGAATAACACCTTTTTTGCGGAGGGGCGCGTCAGCCTGAATGCCTCGGATAGTAGTTCTGTCGTTGTAGATTTTCCACTGCCTCTGGAAAGAGATAGCTTCCATGTTTTTGTGCAAACGGCCATCGCTCCCGGGGAAGATGTGGAAGATTTTAATCCGGAAAATAATACATCTTCGAATGTGCTGCTGCCAATAGTTTTCAATGTAAATGCGGAAGGGCTGGACACCGTCATCGTTGGAGATACTCATTATGCGATTCACTTTCCGGCTGGTAGCCTCAGCGAGCCATCTGCTGTTCGAATCGAGGTGCGGGAATTTCTCGCGCCATCAGATCAAACCGGGTTAATTCCGGTATCGCTGATCAGTCCGTCACGGTTTGACGCATTGGAGGTGACACTGTTAAATCCAAATGCTGCCGTGCTTTCTCCATATTCGATTAAGGTCGCTCTGGAGCCCAATTTGCTGGACCCGGAAAATGGGGAAATCACGGATATCGTGCTATACGAACAGACCACCGAAGCACAACCATGGATATCCACGCTTGCCCGCGCAGATGGCAACACCGGAATTATTGAGGCCGCATTGAGCAAAAGCGCCCGATTCGCGCCGTTTGTCAACAATGATAGCCGTTCCCCGGCGATCGAGCTGACGGTCGATGGCCGGCCGCTGCTGGAAAGCGGATTGGTTGCATCCAATCCTTCATTATATATTGTTGCTCAGGATGAAAGCGGGATAAATCTGCAAAAAGAAAAAATAAACATCACTTTGAACAATCAGGCATTACCGGATGAGCAAGTGTTTATTCCGGATTCCGTCCAGCAGAATAATGTGCTGGGAATTACCCTCTTTCCAGAGCTCTCCCAGGGAAAACATTTGCTCAACATCAGTTTACAGGATGTGAATGGGAACTTCAGTCAAAAGGAATTTGAACTGGTTGTGGCCGATGGCTTTGATATTCATGTTTACGGAAATTACCCCAATCCTTTCCGCGACGAAACAATCTTCTCCTATTTTGTCGTGCTGAATGATGATCTTGATGAGTTTGAAATCCGCCTGTATACCGTTAGCGGGCGCTTTATTCGTAAGATCGATTCGGACATTAATAACCGTATTGATGACCCGGATGGAGGGGCCCGCAGAAAAGGATATAATGAATTAGTTTGGGATGGCCGGGACGAGCGTGGCTACGAAGTTGCCAATGGACTTTATTTTGCCGTATTGAAAGGCACTTATGAAGGTCAGACGATTGAAAAGATTTTGAAAGTAGTTAAACTGAAATAAGAGAATAGTTTTATGCCAAGAAAATGGTGTTTGTTTGCAAGCTTTTTGTTGATCATCGGAATGGTGCCGGGAAATGCCCAGGATGGCACCCGTTACGCCGGCGCTTTTTTGGAATTGGGGATTGGCGCTCGCGGAATGGCAATGGGGGAAGCATATGTTTCAATAGCCAATGATGGGTCCGCTTTTTACTGGAATCCGGCTGGTGCTTCCAGTCTGGTACGCACCGAGGTTTCCGGGATGTATGCTTCTTTGTTTAAGGGATTAGTTAAACACTCGCATGTTGGTTTTACCCGACCGCTCTATGGTGCTGGTGCTATTTCTGTTAATTGGGTGCGATTGTCGGTGCCGGATATTCCCGAATATGATTCAATTTTACTATATGATAATACTTCTTCCTATGATACCAGGGTGCGGGAAGCGGGGGAAACGCCACTGGGTGTCTGGAATGAAAATGCCCTGACAGATCCGGCATTGGGCTTCTCCGACAACAATGATGATGCCTTGTTTATCACCCTTTCCAAGCAAAATAAGGTTGATCTTGATTTTGGTTGGCAGTACTTTGTGATACCGATAACGATTCCGGTAGGATTTAACGTTAAATTAATCAGGCAATCCCTATTAGATAACCGGGGTTCTGCCTTAGGTTTTGACTTTGGCACCATGTTTCAATTTGGTATTGATGACTTGCTGGATGACAGTCGACTTGGAAAAATTAGTTTCGGATTAGCTGTGAAAGATTTGTGGAATACAAAAATAACCTGGAACACTCAATCCCGTCATGCTGATGAGATTAAACGCAGTTGGCATATCGGTGGATCCTATCTCCAACCCCTGCCGCAAATTGGTGGGCAACTTACCCTCGCTTATTCAGTTCAGAAAAAATATAACTCGGTAAACAACCTGGGATTGGAATATTTGTATTACAATCGACTGGCGGTTCGATTTGGTTTAACCAAGGAAAAATTTACGGCCGGGATTGGCCTGAAATTGTCTTTATTCAATATTGATTATGCCTTCCGCAGTCACGAATTAGGCGGTAGTCATCGAATCAATACATCGATACATTTATAAAGTGGCTTTATGAAAAAAACGGTTTTATTTATCCTGATGACAGGATTGATCTGTATAATACTCGGATGTACTCAATCGACAACGGCTGATAATCCGCCTCCCAATAAAGTGCGTTTGGTTGAAAAATCGCCTAACAGCGCGCCGGTGGAAAGAGGGATTGATGCTGAACATCCCACAGATGTTTTCCCGGTGCCGGACGAGAACGGTATTTATCTGGAATGGTATAGTTCGGACGAAACTGATTTAATCGCTTATGATATCTACAGACGTGCCGAAAATCTAAATGGAAATTTCACCCGTGTCGGTCAGGTCTTTCAGCGATTTGGGGCAATTGATACTTCTTTTCTCGATGTGACTGCCGGTGTCGATACGACCTATTATTACTATGTCGTTGCCCGGGATGAAGACAATCAGGAAAGTGATTCGTCTGATATCGAGCAGTATAAATTGCTGCCGAAACCGGAATCTTTAAATGCCCCGATTGGTAATAGTTTGTTCGGCGGGTTTTTTGATTGGAAGTTCTCTGACGACTTCATTGCACAATATTTTATTTTTCGTTTGGAAAAAATTGATGCAAATAACGACTATCAGCCTCATTTTCTTGCTTTGTTAGAAGCTGAAGGCGTTAATCAAGCTGATCAGGTATGGACGTCGGAGGAAGTAGGGATTACCAGCCTGCCACTCGGCAATTACCGCTGGCGAATTGATGTTCGTTGGTATAGTGAAAGTTTGAACCGGGAAGGCGCAGAGTCCGAATGGGGAGAATTTCGAGTAGAGTAAGAAAGCTTTTGTTCTTTGAATAATATTGATTAAACTATCGGCTGGATACGTTTGGCCGGGATGAGCACGGTAATACGAAGATTAAGGATTGTAATGCGGGAAATGAGAATTCGTTCACTTTTATTTTGTTTTGTGATATTAAGTTGCATTTTTACAAATATTTATTCACAGGAAAATCAATCCCGTCTAAACATAGACTATCAAGGACGTCCCGCTCAGTATGTGCTTGGCAGCGGAGATCAACTGTTAATAACGGTGAATCTATGGGGACATATTCTTAAGCCTGGTATATACAGTGTACCAAGTTCTTACGGCATTATTGACTTGTTGTCATCTGCCGGCGGTCCCTTAAAAACAGCACGATTAAACGATGTCCGGGTAATCCGGAAAAACCAGGAAGTAATTACGGTGAACATCGAAGAGTTTATCAAAACCGGTAACCAGGATTTATTGGTTGCCTTGCAACCGGGAGATGTCATTATTGTTTCCGGAAGCATTTCTGACATTTTTGGCAGAGTGGTTGGTTTTATTCGAGATATTGCAATTATCGTAAATGTGATCGTCTTGGCTACACGTGTAAATTAGATGATTATATTGCGTCCGTTTTTATAGCATAAAGTGTATATTATATAAAGGAAAGAACGTTGAAATTAACTAGGTATAACTTTGGTCAATCGCTTAAAACATGCGGGAGGTCACCCATGTCTAAAGGTTTCGCATTGTTATTCATGCTTGTTTTATTAACAGGTATTGCTCTGGGAGAGGGGATCGGAAGCAACGGCAGTAAAGGATTACTGCACGTGCAAAGTGCCTCGACGCTGAACGCAAGAAGATTAGATTTTCGCTCAAATATGAACTTTTTTACGAAAGTCGGAGATTTTCTGGGACAGACAAAACCAGCAAACTTCACAGTTGTAAATTTCTGGGCTGTTCAGGGAAATGCGTTGTTAACTTATGGTATTGCCGATCATCTGGATGCAACGCTTACTACCCGGGTCTACCAGGATGTTCACAAAGGTAATGAGTTTAATACGCCTGGTGATTTATTCCTGGACATTAAAGCCGGTTCATTTAATGTCTTAAATAATCGGATAAATCTTGGCGCTCAAACATCTTTTCGCTTTCCGACCGGTGAAGATGTGAACTATCCATTCGAAAATTATACCGCCGGTGCTCTGGAATTCGGTATCAAAGGTTTGTTTTCATACTATGCTGATCCATTCCTGAACCACCGTGATATTAGCTTTCATGCCAATGTCGGTTGGTATAATTATAATGATGCTGGTAAAACAATTTTTACGGCTGTTGCTCAAGATTCTTCCCTGATTGAATTTACTGCCGGAAATAATGCCACTTCATTGCAGTATGGACTTGGTTTTATTTATCCGACTGAATTATTTGATCTTAATCTGGAATTATGGGGAAACACCTTCATTAATCAACCGGATTCCCTGGCTTTAAGCCGTGAAGATTTTCTTTACATTACACCGTCGGTACGTTTCAAGCCGAAGTGGTGGTTCAATCTTGATCTGGGGTTGGATGTTCGAGTTTCGACAGACAAAGATGAGACAGCCGCACAAGCAACGTTTTTGAATCAATTGGAACTTCCGAACTATTCATCCTGGAGACTTCACTTCGGATTGAATTTTGTCCTGAATGCCGGTGACGATCGTATCCGCGGCGGCATCAGTGAAAATGCAGATATTCGCGATAAAGTCGATTTCTATGAGCGGTTGCTCCAGGAAAGAGAGAAAACCCGTTCTATCGAAGAAGAACTGCGTCGCCTGAAGCAGGAAAGAGAACGTGCTGAGCGCGAGTTGGAAGAACTGCGCCAGTTGCTGGAAGAAGAAGGCTAAGATTTAAAATTTGATTTTTTTTCGAAAAATACCTAAAATCCCTCAG
>JAUIFT010000248.1 GCA_030430345.1 Calditrichia bacterium
CAACGCCTATATTGCCAGTGGCACGGAAAGCGGAGATGTGTATATCTGGTCCGGCGCTGGGGAACAAAAAGCAAAAATGAACCACACCGACGCGGTGCTTATGACGACGATTTCTCCGGATGAAAGTCAAATTCTAACCGCCTCCCGGGATAAGACCGCCCGCCTGTGGTCGATTCACGGGGCGATGATCGTTAACCTGCCGCATGACAGCACTGTTTACTCGGCAAAATTCTCCCCGGATGGCGGTAAAATACTGACAGCTTCCCTGGATGGCGCGGCGCGGCTTTGGTCTGCCCGGGGGGAACTCCTGGAAAACTATGCCCATGATGATTGGGTGATATCTGCCAGTTTCTCTCCGGATGGTGGAAAAGTGCTTACCGCTTCCGGAGACTCAACTGCCCGGCTGTGGACCTTAAGCGGTGATCTGCTAACTACTTTCCGTCACGACAGCTCACTCTTCTCAGCAGAATTTTCCCCGGACGGCAAATCAGTGCTAACCACCTCCTGGGATAATACTGCCCGGCTCTGGGGAACAAATGGGGATTCCCTGGCTACTTACCGCCATAACGGCACGGTTACCCGGGGAATATTTTCTCCGGACAACCAAACAATCCTGACGACCTCCTGGGATAATACTGCCCGGCTCTGGAAAAAAAGCGGAGAACAGCTGGCGGCGCTGAGACACGACGATTGGATTGTTAATGGCGCTTTTTCCCCTGATGGTGGCCAGTTGCTAACAATTTCCGATGACAATACCGCTAAGCTTTGGTCTCTGGATGGCGAAGAATTGGCAATGTTTGCTCACTCTGGCGGTATAACAGCCGGGCGTTTTACTGCGGATGGATTACAAATATTAACCGCATCTTCCGACGGCACTGTGCGCCTCTGGAAAACCGCCGATGGCATCTTTCAGTGGCTTCAGCAAATGCCGGTCTACAAGCTGACCGAGAAAGATCGTCAACTGTTTAATTTCTAAAACATCTGCTTTTCCGGGCTTAATGACCAACTTTTCCAATAGCCTGGGATAATTGAGGTATAAAGCTGAACCTGGAAAGTTGCAAAGGAGAGAGAATGCTTTTATACCTATATAGCTTTGAAGTTAAAAGTTTCTTTGGTAAATTCAATAATTACAGGGACGGACAGGTCGATTGAAGTTTGGCACACCATTCATGATTCGATATTGTTTTGCAAAAGTATAGATACGGAGGGTTGGTTGAAATAGGTCAATTTATCTCAGCAATACATTCAACCAGAACAAAGTGTGGAGAGAGCACTATGATTAAGGAAAAGAGTGAAAAACAACGGGCGGCTTCTATCCTGGCTTTTTCCCTGATTCTACTAATGGGAATAAGCGCTGCGTTGCAGGGACAAATCAAACGCAAACACCTCTACAAGTTTCGCGACAATAATCGCTTCGAAGGGATTAAAACCAAAAAGTGGAAACCGGTATCGGGAACTCTGGAACTCAGTTCTTTTATGATTGTCGATCAGAACTGGCTGGCAGCTAATGATGCAGCTAAAAATGATTCAATTACAATTCACTTTTATTCGCCAGTTTCCGGTAAAATCAAACCTTCCATCTACTATCGGAAGATTAAATATTTCATGAATCCGAAAGCGGAACAGTTTAAAAAAGGATGGAACACTTTCTCCTGGTCCGCAGCGATTCTCAACGAAGTCGATATTCCCCTGAGTAAACTCAACGGTGTTGTTGAAGCGAATAAAGGAAATAGTAAGATCTGGGTCCCGGTCAGTTTTGAAAAACCAACAGGTGCGGGAACGAAAGCAGTTGCGCAAGTAACATTGGTGCCGGATAAGGACATGATATTGGATGTTGTTCTCATCTCGCAGGCATCCGGCAAGGCAATCAAATCCTGGGAAGATCTTTCCGTAAAGTCCGATGCGCCGCATATCATAACCCTGCCGAAAGAAGTGCTTTCCGGAAAAGTCTCTGATTATTCGATAATTGCCACGGAAAAGTCTAATGCCGGGGCACAATTTGAGGTTGTGCGTAAGCATACATTTCACATCGCTATGTTTAAGAACTAGCTGTTTCTGCAATGATCCCGGGCTTGGCTGCAATATGATGAACCGGCCTTTTACCACCACTATTAGCCAACAAGGAGCGGTAAATGAAACGTTTTTTCTTGATGAGTGCAGTAATGTTTCTGGTAATGTCTATTCCTTTGCCGGTAACGGCGCAAGACAACACAACCACTGGTAATACCCCGCTGGAAATCTTTCAAAAAGTTGAAAGTAGTTTCTTTCATCTGAATGATGGCCGAAACGAAAGCTTTGGCTGGTATCTCGCCGGGGCAAAAAGCAAGAAATTCATCTACCTTCTCGGTCTGAATACCCTGGCAGTAGGTATCGAAACCAGGATGACCTACACAAACCTTGAAGGCAAAAACAAAGAGGCGGAAGCTGAGGAGTTTAACGGGGATGAGGGACTCGGTATCGCTATTTACAAAGTAAAAGCATCAACAAAAAATTTGCTCCCAATAACCCGTCACCCGAATATTAAAGAAGGACTGCAGGCGACATTGTGGACGCTAGGACCGGCAAACGCCCGGGGCAATCTTGTCAGTGTTACCGTTGGAGAACTCGCGGCAGACAAGAAATCTTTCCGTGTTAATGCCGAACTCGGGAATGATTTCGCCGGCAAGCCAGTTTTTGATAGTGCCGGCATGGTGCTCGGCATCATTACTGCTAAAAATGATGATGGCAGTTATAGCGCCGTCGCGATCACACCGATTATCGATCTCGCGGTGACATCCTTTGCCGGTCTGGACCTCTATCCGATCTGGCAGGAGGTTTATCCCACCCAGTTTGCCATGGAAAAGGTGCGGGCCAGTACCGCTTTGCTGGATACGGAAAAACCCGGCGCCGGATTTTTTATCGGTCGGGATAAAAATGAATCCGGGTACATACTGACTGCAAATCATGTCGTCGAATCCGACCCGGAATTTTTTAGCATTTCCTTTTCCGATTATCTCCAGGAAGATATTCTTGGCAAGGTGATGGGGGAAACACAAAACGTCGATCTGGACCTGGCAATTGTAAAGGTGGAAAACAGTCCACCGGTACGCCCGGTAACCTTCTGGACCGTTGCTGATCTTAAACGGCTGGAAAAAGTTTTTGCACCGCAGACTGTCGCAAATGTTGGCTACTCCGCAGAATATGATGAAGAGAACAATTTCTTCCAGTATAAATACGGATCTATGACCAAGGTGACGGATAAAACTATCGAAACCGATCTACCCCTGCAAAGCGGGGATAGCGGTGGACCGTTATTTAATGAAAATGCGGAAATCGTCGGCATCAATCTGAAAACTGAACTTTCGGAAGAAAGTGCGGACTCGCTTTCCATCGCCAGCAATATTCGCACCTTGTTGGAATATCTCGATAGTAATACCAAGTCAATAGAATTTACCGAAAAGTGGCAGTTTCTTGAGAAACCAACTTTTTGGAAGAAAAATCGCTCCTGGATTATACCGGTAACCGCGGCGTCCGCTGTTGGTGCTGGGGTTTTTATCGCTACGGGAGGCCAAACACCTCCGCCGGATCTCTCCGGCATCGATGCTGTTGGCTTTCCAGCCATCGGTAATTGAGATGGCCTGCTAGTGAATGAAATATGTTAAAACATGCTTGAAATGTTTTTCAAAACTGTATTACAGGAGAGATGCGATGACTACTAATCAAAAGATAAGAACCTTTTTTGTCTGGTGCTTTCTGGCACTCTTAAATTCCTCATTGTTGTTTGCCCAGGATTTAACGCCTGGTGAGTGGATTACCCGTGATCCGGATACATCCCCGGATGTCATTAAGATAATTGCCGATCCGACAGATACGACATTGAGCCGCTTATTCGCGGCAACCTCTCGTGGAGTCTACTGGAGCGCGGACCAGGGCGTTGGCTGGAACAAGCCCACTGAGCCGATCGCCGGTAAGGCAACGACCAGCCTTTTGCATAACAATGGCTGGTATTTAGCCGGGACTCAATTCGGTTTTTTCCGCAGCCGGGACGGGCGCAGTTGGACAGCCGCAAACGCCCCGCTAAATGGTGAGATTACTATCAGGGATATGCAGATTGGCAATAGCCGAATTTTTATCGCGACAACCATCGGTATCTATTTTAGCGATGATGATGGCCTGAACTGGACAAAGTCCGAGAACTTCGGGGAAGTAGACGTCAATAAGTTGCGCTACAGTGATGGCCGTATTTATGCCGGTACTATCGGCAGTGGTATCTATTTTAGCGACGATGGTGGTCTGAATTGGCAGGGAACGACAGTGACGGACTTTACCATTACCACCTTGCAAGTCTACGGCGATCGACTCTTTGCCGGCAGTAATGGCGGCATCTATTACAGCCCACGTACGGATGGCATAAATTGGACAAACGCCGGATTCCCGATGGATGATGGATTTGTTTCTAATATCACCAGAATGGCCAGTGGCAGATTGCTGGCGGACAGGGGAGTGGAAGGTATTTACTACAGCGATGACAATGGGACATCGTGGACCCATAGCAGCCTGAATGCGACCGAAGTGCTTGTGCTGGATGCGCCGGCGACTCTGGACTTCGCGATGGCCGGCACCCCGACGTCCGGGGTGTTTACTACGAGCGATGGCATCAACTGGCAACAGGCGAGTGCGCCGATGGATACTTTCCGGGTGATCAGTCTCACCTATCTGCAAAACCAAAGCAGTTCTGGTGTAGACCGGGTGTTTGCCGGCACCCAGGAAAATGGCATTTTCCGCAATGTTGGCAATGACTGGTTTAAATCCGGAGGGGAAATTACCGTGCAGCCGAACTATTTCGGCGTATTGGTTACCGCGGATGAGCAAGTGCTTTTCGGCTATTCGGAAGAAGGAGTGTTTAAGTCTGAAGATGGCGGGATTAGCTGGCAGCGCAGTTTGAAGAAAGATGTCAATATCATGGCGACCGAAGACAATTTTATACTGGACACGCTCTATGCCGGCACAGACGGAGAAGGAGTGTTTGTTAGTGGGGATGGCGGGAGGACCTGGACCCAGGCCAATGCCCCGATGGATGATAAAAATGTACGGAGTTTGTTAGTCTTTTTCGGAGGGCGAGCGATCGCGACGACCGAGGATAGCGGCATCTTCTACAACACAAATAGTGGGCGGGACTGGACCTCGGCCAATGCCCCGATGGATGATGGTAATGTCGCAACCGTCATTGTGCTTATCGGGCAAAACCTGCGTTTGCTGGCGGATAATGAAGATAATGGCATTTTCTACAGCGATGATTTTGGGGTGAACTGGACCCAGGCCACCGGGGACAACATTGAAAATCAACGATTTCGGGCCCGACCATCCCGGGAGAGTCCCGGGGGCCGGGTGGAGGGGGGGGGGTCGAAGACCACGGAGTGGTTGCGGAGGGTGCCCTTTGCCGAAAGCGAAGCCGCTC
>JAUIFT010000249.1 GCA_030430345.1 Calditrichia bacterium
CCCATTTGCCATCGTAGCGGTGATGTTCAGGTTCGGGGCATAATTACCGCCGGGGCTTTCGGTCAGCGAATGCGTCGGGGAATTAGAGACTGCATCCGTCGTTGCCCAGCTTCCCGTCAGGACCCACTTGCTATCACCGCTTTCAAAGTCATCCTTAAACACTACGCCCGGATCCATCGGCCCGGTGTTCGGAGAAGGTGTCATATCCGCGGTAAAGGTGTTATTGAGATCTTCACTGGTCTCATCCGCACCGGTAACGCCATTACCACCGCTGGCGGTCTGAGCACCTTCGGCAAAATCAGTGCGCTGGGTCGTTGTGCCTTCGCTCGGAGAACCGGCAGTAGCCTGGGAATTTATTTCGGTATCGGGCAGATACGCGGAACTGTCGCTATCCGCATCCGGTCCATCAATCAACACACCGGTCTTATCCACCTGCTCATTGATGCCCGGTGAAGCATCGTCGTAAATGACATAATCGACATCGCCGACCAGATCGCTAATACCATCCCAATAATAAACAACTATCACTTCGTCGCCATTGGTCAGGCCACCCTGACCGTTCACTAATCCCGGACGTGCTTCCCGCATATCGGAAACATCATTGGGATTGTCGGTGCCATCTTCATACAATTCATAAGTGGGATCTACGCCATAAATGTCAGCGAAGAGGGAATCCCCACCCAACGCAATCGTTTGAAATTCACCCGGGGCAATCGTCGCACCTTCCGGAAAACGGGCATGGAAGTCGCCAAAACCACCGCCACCGCCGCCGCCTTCAACGATTTGATAATAGTAAGTATTACCACTCTGGAAGGTCGCATCGGTAAAATAATAATTGGTCAAATCTACCGGTGTATTGCCCGGATTGTGGATCTCCACCATCTCCGCACCATCCGGGGTTA
This sequence comes from Calditrichia bacterium, assembly GCA_030430345.1. Next base: position 903 of record JAUIFT010000249.1, read on the forward strand.
CTCCGAATTCCGTAATCAGCAACTTCTGCGGCATTTCCGGATCGACCACCTGCCCGCGAATTTCGCCGGAGGGCACGGAATCGGTATGCACATTGATGTAGATGTTGCCGGCCAGCAGCTCATCCACCAGGGTCGGGGTGAGCGGTTCACCATCGCCGGAGGTCCAGACGCCGGCAATCGTGGTATCGCCGGCACTGACACCGGTAACGATCGTCTTCACCACCCCGCCATTGGCGCCAGCGGCGGCATTGTGGAAATGCATGGCGGTTACGCTGCCCACCAGGTCACGGACGTAAATTTCATAGCTCAGCTCGGTGCCGGCGCCATTGAGGCTCATGCGCGCGCTGCCGGTGCCGGGACTATCGCCAGCAGGCACTTCCTGGCCGGCATTGAGGTAAGCGGCTTTATCCGTCGCCGGTCCCTCGTCGCCGCCCGGTGCATAAAGGGAAATAAAACGGGCCTGGACGCCAGCAACGACTGTCCTCACCAATAAATTCGTATTCGGATCGACTTCGTGAACGCCGGCGCTGTTGGTCACCAGCAAGTTGCCATTCCCTAATCCCCAAACGCCGCGCAGACCGGTAACGGCGGTCACGGTATTAAGCAAGGCACCAGCAGCATCATAAATTCTTACCCCGGATGGATTGGAAAAATTTGCCACGGCGATATTTCCGCCAGCAATTTCGTTCAGCTGCTCCGGAAAGTTAATACCGGTGGCAAAGTCCGAGAGATAATTCCCGTTCAAATCATACTGATGTACCGCATCGGAATTACCGCCTGTTATTAAAATATTATCCGTACGGAAAACAATGCCCCAGGGTGAATTAAGTCCACCCGCTTCGTTAGCGATGAAATTTCCTTTATAATCACCATTCAGATCAAATTCTGCAATAGCATGCGCATTCGCATTACCGGCGACAGTCACCAGCAAATTATCCGTACCGGGATGATAGGCATGACCGCGCATATTATCCACGATAGTCAAATTCTGCCCCCCGGCCGGAGCAAGGATTTTCAGATGAACACCACTGGTATCATACTGCTCTAAAACATCATTACCAAGTTGATCAGAGACGCTGAGGTGTTCATTGCTAGGCATTAAGACTGCTTGAATTGGGGTGGCCAAATTAGTGGGGTCACCAGGGACGAAATCCAACTCAATAACATCGCCAGTGTTTTTATCAAAGAGCATCACCGCGTCATTGGACGATTCCGGAATCATGATCATACTGTCGCCGGTAACTTCACTCCAGGAAGTCAACTGTGTCCGACCAATATGGGCATTTTCCACCCGGCCATCCGCATAGGTAATCCGGGCATTATCAGGGGTGTAAAGGTGGTTAATCTCCGCGAATTTTCCTAATGTGCCGCCTTCAGCGGGGTGGGCAAAATTGGTAATTACCCCATAGAGCGGTTCATTGCCTTCTACACCATAAACTTCAATGATTAAACGATTTGGAACGTAAACCTGCAGCGGTAAATTCAGCGCTTTCGCGGCCTGCTTACCTGCTATAACCTGTTGCGGATTTTCTTCCGCCTGCTCCATCAATTGCTGAAAACTGCCCTCCCGGGCCATTGCCGTGTTGATGAAGAAAAACATAACGCAAATTATCATGCAGTACCGAGATACAGACATAAAATTCCTCCGTATGTTTAATGAATGTAAGGAAATGATTATAATAGTGATGCAAAGACTTAATGCAATGAATTGGTTACGATACAAAGACTGACTGTAGCAATAAAACCACTGCTTTTGCTGCCGCTAAAATTGCTTTATTTTGTACGATAACTCCCGTGTTGGAATTAAACGTAAGCAATACGATTCATTTAACCAACAACAATTTTTTAAGTTTTTGGGCAGTGACTGATGTGCGGGAAAAATATTTTTCAGTACCAGACACTTTTAATAAGGCCACTGATTTATAGTGGGTTTCGCTAAAAATGATCAAAAGGCATTTTTAAATCAGTGTAAATCCGGGTTGATCTGTGGCTAATTTTTGTAGGTGTCCGGTGCTAAGCAAAATTTATTACCTGCAGATGCATGGCAAACGGCGAATATGATTATTACCATTGCGCCGGGGGGAAAGAGGCAGGTATTCCGGATGTTTTTGGGGGACGCTTGTTCATACTAACGCTTTTGCATCACCCCCGAAGGCAATGCCCATTTCCCGGAGCATCTTGAAGGGCGGGATGCCCCCGGCAAAAACAAAAACAAAATCGTTGGGAATATCCAGCATTGTTTCGTCGGTTTTCAAACGGACGCTCTCCGGCAAAATTTCGAGAACATTCGAGTTAAAAATCGGCTGCACCTTGCCTTCTTTAATGAGGAGATTAATGCGATCCTCGTTTTTCTTTTTAATTCGAAAAAATTTCTGTTTCCGATAAGAGATGCTCACTTTGTTTCCCTTTTGGCGGGCCAGTCCGACCGCGGCCTCTACCGCGCTATCCCCTCCGCCAACCACCAGAATATGATTATTGGTGTAGGAGCGCGCATCTATTAATTGATAGGCCACTTTCGCCTGCTCCTCGCCGGGCACCCCCAATTTCCGCGGCGTTCCCCGGCGTCCCATAGCCAGAACAACATGACGGGCACGGAATTCAGCCGTTTCGTTTTTCACCGCAAAATGATCGCCCTGTTTTTCGACTGAAGAAATTTTATGTCCCACCGCGATCTGCAGTTCAAATTTTTCGATGATATTCAGCCAAATTTCCAGCAGCGATTCTTTCGAATATTCGCTCTTCGTTAAAACGCCGTAAAGGGGAATTTCCGCCGGCTGGGTCATTACCAGCTTTCGGCGGGGATATTGCAAAATAGTGCCGCCCGGTGACTGCTGATCCACGACCAGGTAAGATAAGTTATGTTTTTTAGCGGTCAGTGCGGCAGTGATGCCCGCTGGGCCGGCGCCAACAATAAGCACATCTTTCACAGCGGGGTCATCCGATCGCCCGGCATCTTCGGCAATTTTTTCGACAGCGGTTCGCCCCTGGTTAATTGCGTTCCGGATAAGCGAGAGTCCGCCCAACTCACCGGTAATGAATAAGCCGGGTACCTGGGTTTGGTAGTTTTTATCCAATATGGGAATGTCCGCCCGGGTGCTTACATCCCCAAGGCCAACTTTTATCGCCCCCACCGGGCAGGCTGGCTCGCAAAGCGCATGCCCGACACAGCGCAATCCATTGATAATCATTGCTTTACCATAAACCACGCCAAGCACGTCGCCTTCCGGGCAGGCCGTCACGCAAGAGCCGCAACCAATACATAGGGATTGATCAATAAACGGATACTGCGCCCGCGGCTTGATAATCCCAAGCGTTTCCGCTTCTTTCCGCCTTTCGATAAAGCCCTTCTGCGCTTTCCGGAATTTTATGAAGTAGGGAATGAATATAATCGCCGCTAATATCGCGGCAATAGACCAGATCAGTAGAGATTCCATAATGCATAAGCCTATATTCTAGTTAAAAGCGGTAGCCCAGTTCGAAAAATATACGTTGTCCTTGCAGATCATCGCCCCAGTTAGTTTCAAATTGTCCGGAAAAAAACAAGCGTCTTAAAAATGTCAAATAAGCAGCAAAATTTACCCAGTAGTTATCCCGCTGTATACTAGCGGCACTAAACCGATAGGAATAAATGCCATAGGATGCCTCCACCCGGTTGGCATTGCCTAAATAAGTCCCCAAACGGGCAACACCATTGATTCCTTCGCTAAAAGCATTGGAAAATCCGGCGCCACTGACATTCAAAAATAAATTATTCATCAGGAAATTATTTTGTGAGATGCCGCCGGCATAGGAATAAGTTGCCCGGGTTTCTCTTTGCTTCTTGCGGAACCCACCGTTGGCATACAGTCGATAATTGCCGGGCAAACGAATATTAACATTGGCCCGCACGCCGGTTCTCAAGGCGTCATCAAAAAGACTGTCGGCAAGCGAACGGACTTCGTAGCTCCAATAGTTCTGCCGGTTATCGAATGTTAATCCCGCGCTGAAGCCGCGATTAAACTTATAGCGTGCAGAGAGAAAAAGATTGGAAAAAGAAAGGCTTTTCCCGGTTTTTTCCTTCCGCCAATTCCGGTTAATATCAAACTCCGCACTTTGATAAAAATAATGCGCGGCTGCCAGTGCAATCACACATCCAAGCAGCATAATTCCACCTTTAATGGACTGAGCGATCAGTCTTTTTCTTAAGAAAGTGATTTTCTCACTCATCGGTTTTCTCCTGTAGCTGGAACAAGGGAAAAATCGATACTGAAATTAATCGGGCCTTCGGCCAAAGTGCGGCTTGTACTGTCAGTGAAATCAACCGCCAGTTTTCCGCGTTCAAATAACGTGCCACGAATATTGCTATGTTTGATTTCAAATTCATACTGCTCTAGATTTATTACCCATTGGGTGATTCTTTTGTTTTGCTACCTTCCGAGCAAGCCATGCTTGACGAGAAGATAACTACCTTTAATCAGATCATCCAATCGGCTGTGGCTGCGGAAACGGATCGATTGGTCCTTGTAGAT
>JAUIFT010000250.1 GCA_030430345.1 Calditrichia bacterium
TAATCCCCTTGATATCTTGGGGTGCCGCCCCCGCCACAGCCGGTACATTCGATTTTGAATTTCGCGGTATTAATTTTTTGATTCGGCGCCCAGGTTCTGCCACCATCATCAGAAAATGAAGCATACACTTCGGTACTGTCACTGGTCGGCACATTACGGGTATCATACCATTTTGCATAAAGGCGTCCGGTTTCCTTATCGCACCATACCGCCGGTGTCCATTGATGGTTGTTCTCGGAATTAGGATCATCATTAATTCGGACCGCATCCGACCAGGTTTCTCCCTGATCATCGGAATAACGGCAAAAGATGTCCGGTTTATTACCATTTCCTGCAGGAAAATTATTGGCATAAACCAGGTAAAGCCTCCCGCGATAGGGGCCAAAACTGTTATCTGCGGTTATGAAGGGATATGGTCGTGTACGACTATTTTCGACCGAGTTACGCCCATTAACGTTGGTTCCTACATAACCGACAAAATTCTGAGTAGATTTTTGTTGAAAAGTTGCTCCACCATCGTTCGAAACAAAAAAAGTATAGGTTGCGAAAAAGGAATTTCCACTGTTAGTAACAACATAAACTGCCCCACCGGAAACATTATTGCTATCCAAAACATTTGGACCAACCGCAACCATCAGGCCTGGTAAATTGTGGGGCTCAAATGTCGCAGTATTTTCCCAGGTTTCTCCGAAATCGGTGCTACGGGTAAAATTGCCATACGGGGATCCACCATTAGCAGCCGACATTGTCGCATAGACATAATTAGCATAGGGGCCGGCAGTTTGATCAGCTGCAATCCAGTTTTTGTCGTAACCGTCGATGGAAACTACCGGTGTCCCCCAGGTTGCCCCGTTATCGGCTGAGCGGATCACTAATGCGCCCTGAATATTTCCGGAACCATACATGTTGTGATAATAAAGGTTTCCCAGGCTATCAAAAGCGGTTACCGGGTCGCCACGCATAACATACCCTGGAAATGGTGGCGTGGAAGCGCTCCAGTTTACCCCGTCATAACTACGGTAAGCACCATTAATATTCCAACCGGTGAAATATTCTGTCGGATTCAACGGGTTATTGCTGATATGTGGCTCCGCTCTATTTACGCCCAGGCGAAAATCTTCAAATCCTTCCGCATCAATTACAGACTCAAAGAATCCAATATTACTATTTGGTTCAACGCCATCTGGTGCGGGATCAACTTCCGGTGTATCGGTAATCAATTCTACTTGTGCATATATCATAGACAAGTTCAACGCCAGAGCCATAATCAAGAACAATTTCCAGGCAGTTTTAACAAGTTGCATAGTGGCCAGCCTTTCAGTTTAAAATGTCGGTTTTGATTCCATCGTTTTTTCACGAATGTCTGATTGAGGATCATTTGATACTATTTTAACAAGAGCATCTTTCTCATATCCTGAAAAGCACTGCCGTTTCGCCCAACAGCCTCCAGGCGATAAAAATATATACCACTGGCAACCTTTTCCCCGGCGTTGTTGCGCCCATCCCATCTCACCTGATGGCGCCCCGCGGCACGATTTTCAGCATCGCTATGATAAATGATCTGTCCCAAAACATTTGCGATTGAAAGCTTTACAGTCGAGGCAACCGGTAATTGATAAGCGATTATCGTTTCCGGATTAAATGGATTGGGGAAATTTTGCTCAAGAATAAATTCAGCGGGTACGGATGCCAGTTCGTCATCAATACCGGTAGCAGTTGTAATTAATTCGACGAATCGCGAAATAGTGCCGTTGTCGCCCACTGCGAATCCGCTGATCCAGCGATTATCGACCAAAGTGGTTACCGTCAAATCGATAGCGTTATATGTATTTGCCTGATTATATTCAACCTGAAAGCTTTCGCCGCTATCGCTGGTTCGATAAACATTATTGCCGGCCGCAAGATAGTAACGGCTACCGAAAGCATCATTGAGGACCGTGCCACCAAATGCGACGTCTGTTAACTGGGCCGGGGTGGTTTGCCAGTTAAAGCCGCCATCAGCGCTAATGGCGCTGCCATCTCCGCTGGCCAGTCCATTGCTGGTATCGCTAAAGGCAACAACCAGACTATTGGTGAAGCCGGTGGTCCCGGATTGCCAGGTATTTCCGCTGTCGTTGGTAGTATAAACGCGATTATTATTGGTCCCAAACCAGCCGCGCTGCGCATCTACCCACCACATGGCATTGTTCCAGCCAGCTTCGCTGCCAGCCTGCGGAAGGTTTGCTGCCGGTTCCCAGGTTTCTCCCCCATCGGCAGTGCGCAGCAGCACCCACTCACCATCGACCGGATCTCCCTGCGCATAGCCATTCAGGTCATCAAACATCCATATGGCATTAATAAATGCGGAAGGACTGGAATTTTGATACTTTGTTTGCCAGGAAAATCCCCCATTAGTGGTGCGGTAGATTCTCGCGTTGGCACTATCGTGAGCTGCCACCAGGGCAATGGATTCGCTAATTGCGCTGATATGATAGATATCCAAAGGCAATGGTATGCGCAGGTCCCAGGCTTTTCCGCCATTCGTCGTCCGGAAAATCGTGCCATCTTCTCCTGCTGCCCAGGCAGTAAAAGTATCTACCACGGAAACGGCAAAAAAGCTTTTCGCGGTGTTGACATTATTTTCTTTCCAAACGGCTGCCGGACCAGCGACAATTTCGAATGGCGCGTCACTCTCATCAATCAGACTGTCGCTATCCGCAGTAACGATTCGCACCAGACAATCGCCGGAGACAGCATCCGGCACATTCCACACCAGCGATCCATTGGTCTCAATTAATCCTTCCCCGCTAATACCATTTATTGCTGCCTTAGGATGAACGCCTCCACCGGCAGTTTCCGGAGAAATGCCTTCGGCGATTGTGGACCAGCTGGCGCCGCCGTCCAGCGAATATTCCAGATCGATACTATCCACATCAAACTGATCCCAGCGAATACGATGAAATCCTCCAGCATAATATGATTCGCCCCCATTCGGCACAAGCATCTGTACAAATTTACCGAGCACTACGACATCAATATCCCGTTTATGGACCGGCGTGCCATTGGGACCTTCACCGGTAACTGTCAGGGTATATGCCGCATTAGGCACATTGTTTACGGCAACATCAATCAGCAGACTGTCCGGGAAACTACTGAGCGTATCACCATTCGGGAAAGACACCTGAAATCCATCCAGGGGTGTTTCCACGGAAAAACGCACACTTTTGTCATATAATTTCACACCGGGAATATTGGCAATAATTTGAAAATTATCATTGGGACTCAGTGTATCCTGAGACGCTTTTACTTTCATCGCAAAATCCGGAAAATAAGCGGCAAAACTGCCGTACTGTCCATTGCGGAAATCTCCCCAAACCGACATAGAGGTTACGGCATTAGAAGTGATGCCATCATAATCGCCCTGATAACGAGGAGTGCCTCCACCGCCGCAGGTATTACAGTCAATTTTAAATTTTTCCGTTGTCAGTCGTTGATTCGCCGCCCAGGTAATGCCGCCATCATCCGAGTAGGATGCATAGACATCGGTGCTATCGCTGCCTGGCACGCGACGGGTATCATACCATTTTGCGTAAAGGCGGCCGGTCTCTTTATCGCACCAGATTGCCGGCGTCCACTGATGATTGTCTTCCGTATTGGGATCATCATTGATCACAACTTCATTCGACCAGCTTACTCCCTGATCATCCGAATAGCGGCAGAAGATATCCGGCTTATTGCCATTGCCGGCGGGCGTGTTGGAAGCATAAACCAGGTAGAGACGCCCCCGATAAGGACCGAAGCTATTATCGGCAGTAATAAAAGGATATGGGCGGGTGCGGCTATTTTCAACCGCATTACGGCCATTGATAAAATCACCGACATAGTTCGCATAGTTCACGGCCGATTGCTGCTGAAAGGTCGCGCCACCGTCATTAGAGACATAGAAGGTGTAAGTAGAAGCAAACGCACTGCCGCTATTAGTAACGACGTAAACTGCCCCACCGGAAATATTATTGCTATCGAGCATATCTGGTCCGACGGCAACCATCATGCCCGGCAAGCTTTGCGTATTGGGGGTAAAAGTAGTCTGCCAGGTAGCCCCCAAATCCGTGCTGCGGGTAAAGTTACCGGTACCACTACCCCCGGTCATCGTCGCATAAACATAATTGGCATATGGCCCGGCGGTTTGGTCCGCCGCAATCCAGTTTTTATCGACGCCCGGCACAGAAATAACCGGCGCGCCCCAGGTGATTCCATTATCCGTAGAACGGATAACTAATGCCCCCTGAATGCCAGCAGAGCCATACATATTATGATAGTAGAGATTTCCCAAACTATCATACGCTGCAACCGGGTCTCCACGCATGGTAAATCCCGGGAAAGGCGGTTGAAAAGACGTCCAGTTGTATCCATCATGGGTATAGTATGCCCCATTGGTGTTCCAGGCATTAAAATACTCCTGCGGATTCAATGGATTGGCGGCAATATGCGGCTCGGAAAAATTTACCCCCAGATTAAAGTTCTCATATCCATCTTCATCGACGATGCTTTCCATTCCCCGGCTTTCAACATAGTTCGGGGGAGCAGTTTCTGAATAGATTGGATAATCGAAGCGGGGATCATCCTCCTGCGCTTGCAGCCATATACTGCTTATCAGTAAAAGAGAGAGCATCAAATTAAAAATTAGCCAGCTTTTCGTTTCCTTAACCGCATTTGTCATAGCAGATCCTTTGTAAGATGTGAGCATTTATTTCAATAGCAGCATTGATTTTGTTTGAGAAACACCTTTTGCACTGAGGCGATAAAAATATTTGCCACTCGATAACACTTTTTCTGGTAGAGCAGACGATGAGAAATTTACGCTATATTCACCCGCATTCTGAACGGCATCCACCAGCAAGGCAATTCGTTTTCCATATAGATCAAACACTTCCAGCTTCACCGGCATTCGGGCCGATAAGGCGTAACGGATATTCGTTGCGGGATTAAAAGGATTGGGGTAATTGTCCAGCAGCTGAAAACGCGCCGGGATTTCCGGAATTGGATCGGCGAGAGAAACCGCCGGCAGTGCGACCGGGCAGCTCCATATTTGATAGACACCGGAGGCATTATCCATCCATACCGGCCAGAGGGTGTTACCGCTGGATGTCAGGCTAATGTTATCTCCCTGGTATCCCTGCCCCAAACCGCCAATAGGCAGCGGTTTAAAGTGATGATCGCTAATTTCGGTATCGCTCCAGCTATCTCCGCCATCAACGGAACGGGAAAGAAAAACACCGGTGGAGTCATTGCTGGTAGTTCGATCATCGTAATAAATGATGTTTATCCCTCCCATATCATCGACATGAATCGCCGGAAAATATTGGGTTTTTCCATTATTCAAGGCATCCTGATTAACCCTAATACCGTTGGACCAGC
>JAUIFT010000251.1 GCA_030430345.1 Calditrichia bacterium
ATGCGTTCATCGAGAATATGGCCGACACACTCCGTATGCGTCCCATTGCAATGGGGCGTCATCACAATTGCGTCCACATTACAGCTGCCGCCCCGCCGGGTATCGCCAATAAATTGCCCGCTCTCCATACTCGCCGCACCGGCCCGTTCCGCATCAAAATGATTCGGCTGCTCGCCGTTAAAATTGACCGGAATAGAGATATCCTGCGGCCGGGAAAGATCCACGGCACATATTTGATCATCTAATTCTATTTTTGCAATCATTTCAATCTTGAAACTTTTCCTTGCCAAGATTCAGCCATTCCAGCGCTGCACCACCAAGGAGCATTGCACGGGTAGCCTCATCAATATTACTCATAGATTCTATCAATTTGCCGGGCACAAGTTCCCCCAATGGAAAAGGATAATCCGTTCCCAGGGCGATTCGGTTTGCGCCAATCAGGTCAATCAAATACGACAACACCTGCGGATCATGCACCAGGGAGTCGATAAAAAACTTTCCAAGATACTCCCGCGGGTTAACGTCATTGTCGATCGCGCATAAATCCGGACGCACATTATACCCATGTTCGATACGGCCGATCGTTGCGGGAAAAGAACCGCCGCCATGGGCAAAAGCGACCCGCAGGCGGGGCAGGCGTTCAAACACACCGCTAAAAATCATCGAACAGATTGCCAGGGAAGTTTCCGCGGGCATTCCCACTAACCAGGGCAGCCAGTATTTCTCCATCTTACTTTTCCCCATCATATCCCAGGGATGGACGAAAATAGCCGCACCGATCTCTTCCGCGGCCTGGAAAAAAGGAAACAGCGCCGGATCGCTCAAATTCCAGTCATTGATATGGCTGCCTATTTCCACCCCAGCCAGACCAAGCTCTTTCACGCAGCGCTCCATTTCCCGAATGGCTAAATCCGGTGCCTGCATCGGAAGGGTGCCTAAACCGATAAAGCGCTGTGGATAGTCGGCCACAATCCCGGCGATATGATCATTCAGAAAGCGGGACAGTTGCAGCGTATCGGCCGGCTTCGCCCAATAGCTGAACATCACCGGAATCGTAGAGAGCACCTGCACGTCTACTGAGAAATGATTGCATTCTTCCATCCGTCTTTCCGGAGACCAGCAGTTGTCCTCAATTTCCCGAAAGAAGTGGTCATCCATCATCATCCGCGCACAGCAGGGCTTATGATGATCGAGGTGAATAAATCCCCCATAACCGAATTTATCTTTCCAGCGGGGCATTTTTTCCGGAATAATATGGGTATGAATATCAATTTTCAGCATAGTCACTATTCAGTATTTGGAGAATCCTAATCAATTTAAACCATTCATTCTTAAAACCATAAGAAACAGTTTTATTGCTCATTTGCATTCACATTACTTCGGTGCTGCCATCACTGCGCCACAGCTTTTACAGGTGCGATGCTCAGTGCTTTCAAAAAAACGATTCATCACCGGCGGTAACTGGGTAACGATGTTTTTCAGTTCGAAATACTCATCATATAGTTTATCGCCACACTTTTCGCAATACCATTGAAAACCGTCCTGCTCGCCTTTGTTTCGCTTGCGTTCAATTACCAGGCCGACAGTATTGGCCGGGCGCTGCGGGGAATGCGGCACTTTCGGCGGTAGCAAATAGATATCTCCCTCGCGGATGGGAATATCGACCACCTCATTGCCATCCATCACCTTCAGGGTAATATCTCCTTCGATTTGATAGAAAAATTCTTCGCCCTCATTATAATGAAAATCCTTCCGGGCATTCGGTCCACCGACGACCATCACGATAAAATCTTCCGCCTCTTCGTACACCATTTTGTTGCCAACCGGTGGTTTTAGCAAATCACGATGATCTTCAATCCATTGCTTGAAGTTAAATGCCGTAAACTTACTCATTGTAGCCTCCATTGTTGAATATCTGATGAAGCAAAAATTGGGATGAAAACAGTTTATCCAAGAATTCTAATTGTTGGCTGACGTTGATATCGTAGAATAATATGGTAGTGTAATCGACGGAAAGGGTTATCCCACCTGAACGCTTTCACGCCCTCTATCATTATACAGGTTTTCGGGGAAGCTGTCAACAGCTAAATGGGAAGGGAAGTTCAGAGTTCAGAGTTCAGAATAAAATTCCAACTCCGAACTCCGAACTCGTAATTCCGAAATCGCTTTATTCGTATTTCAGGGCATCGACCGGGTTTGCCAGGGCTGCTTTAATCGACTGGTAGCTAACGGTCAGCAAAGCAATTAACAATGCCGCCCCACCGGCCAGCAGAAACGTGCCGACACCAGGATTAATCCGGTAGGCAAATTCCTGTAACCAATAATCCATCCCCAGCCAGGCGAGCGGCCAGGCAATCAGATTTGCCAATAACACTAATAGCAGAAAATCGCGGGCGATCAACGTCACTACACTACCGACCGATGCACCGAGCACTTTCCGGACGCCGATTTCTTTCGAGCGTTGCCGCGCACTAAAAGCGGTGAGCCCGAATAATCCCAGGCAAGCAACAACAATAGCAATTATCGCGAAGTTCAGGAAGACCTTACTAAGGCGGGTCTCCGATTCATATTGAGAGGCAAAATCGTCGTTCACAAAAGTATATTCGAAGGGATAATTGGGATATAATTGCTGCCATTGCCTCTCCAGCGCGGATAATGTGGCGGCAAGATTCCCTTCCCCGATTTTAATCGCCAGGTTATCAAAGTTACTTTGATCGATTACCATCATCATCGGATCAATCGCCACTTGCAGTGAAACATGATGGTAATCGCGCACAACACCGATAACTGCCCGTGAGCGGTTTTCCGATCCCCAGAAGATCTTTTTGCCCAGCGCGTTATCGTTCCAACCAACCATCTTCGCCAGGGTTTCATTGATGATAACCGCTTCACTGGAGTCGCTGGTTAACTCCCGGGAAAAATCCCGCCCCTCGACCAGGCCAATGTCAAAAGTGTTCAAAAAGTCCGTATCAACCGCATTGACCTGCACCGTAACAAACGCGTCCGGGGGCATATCTTCCGGGCGAATCGAGTTCAGGCGCTTATCATTTTTTCCGGGCGCTTCGGACATCGCCGCCACGCTGACGACGCCCGGAATCCGGGAAATCTCTTTTTTCACCAGATCATATTTATCCGCAAACCCGGCTTCCCGAATTGGCACCGTAATAATTTGTTCACTGTTCAACCCCAGCTCTTTTTCTTGAAAATATTGCATTTGCTGCCAAACCACCAACGTGGCGATGATCAGCATAATCGAAATAGAAAACTGAAAAACAACCAGGGTCTTTCTAACGCCGAGCATGGAAAACAGCTGTTTGCCGGTGGCCTTTGCAGCGGCCATTTTACTGCTTCCTTTTAGCGTATCCACCGGTTGAAAACTGGAAAGCGCCAGGGCCGGATAAATCCCGGCAATCCCCCCGACTAGCAAAGTAATTCCCAGTAAGCCAATCCAGATTTGCGGATCGCCAATGTAATTCAGCGACAGCTCTTTTTCCGCCAGCGTATTGAAATAGGGTAAAATCAACTCTACCAAAACGATGGTTAAAAGCAAAGACAGCGCAGCCATTACGAATGCTTCTCCGAGGAACTGGCGAATCAACTGCCAGCGAACAGCGCCGAGCACTTTCCGGATGCCAACTTCCCGGGCGCGATCCATGGAGCGGGCGGTGGCCAGATTCATAAAGTTGATACAGGCGATTACCAGAATAAAAAAAGCGATGCTGAGGAAAATATAGATGTAGGTAATATTCCCTTTCTCGGCGATCTCATTGGCGAGATCGTCATACAGATGTATTTTCGCCAGCGGCTCCAGGGACAATTGAAAAAAGGAAGTCGCCTGATCGCCAAGGGCGGTCATGTGAGTGGCAATCAGGTTCGGAAACTGCTCCTGCAACGCATCTGCCCGGGATGGATCGCTAAGCAAGAGATAGGTAACCGCGCCGGAGATGTCCATGATTTGCTCAAAGTTCCCGCCAGCCATGGCGTTCAAACTATTGTAGGAAGCCAGGCAATCGAATTTCAGGTGAGAATTTGCCGGCACTTCATCCAGAATCCCGGTTATTTTATAATCGTGAGTATTTTCATAGCGAAGCACTTTGCCAATGGGATCTTCCCCGGGAAAATAACGGGCAGCAGTGGCCGCGGTCATCACTAGCGAGTAGGGTTCAGTCAACGCCGTTTCCGGATTGCCGCGCTGCAAAGTAAAGTTGAACATAGCGAATAAGGCGGCATCCGCGAAAAAGAAGCGTTCTTCGTATAGCTGCAAATCACCATAGCTGAGCAGGGTTTTTTCCGCCGCTTTCAAGCGAACATATTGGCTAACTTCCGGATAAGTTTCCTCCATTATCGGGCCGATGAGCGGAGAGGTTGTCGCAACATCCATCGCTCCGGTATCCAGATTAATTGTGAGATTCACCCGAAAGATATTTTCTTTCTGTTGGTGGAAGTCATCATAGCTCAATTCATCGCGGACAAAGAGGAGAATCAACACACAGCAGGCCATACCGATCGCCAGGCCGGCCACGTTAATAAAAGCGTATCCTTTATACTTGAGAAGAACCCGCAGCGCAATTTTCAAATAATTTTTCAGCATAGCTGACCACCATCTAAATATGTTCGCTTATTTCTAATCCCGGGAGAAGTAATTCTTTTCCTTGCAATTCTCTATTCACCACTTCTCTTCCGGACATTTTTATTACGCCACAGATTCGCACGGATTTTCACCGCAGAATGAGGCCGTTTTATGAGAAAAATGAGCAGTACTACTTGAAATCTGTGAATATCAGTGATCATCAGCGGCTAATTTTTACAAGTGTCCGTTACTAACATTCATCAAAGTTCTTTGGCGCATAGATCAAACATCTTATAAATTCAGCATCAATTATTATACCAATTGGCCTGGCAGTGTCTCAATCAGATTAAACAATAAAATGTTGTCCGCTAACAGGTCAATACTGATCGCTGGCGGACAACATGTTTACAATTATTCTCCCTGGTAGCTGATGCGATAGATTTTATGGGCAAAATCATCGGAAACCAGTAATGCGCCATCGGGCATCACCAGCACGTCTACCGGCCGGCCGCTTACTTCTTCGCCATTTAACCAGCCATCGGCAAAAACGTTATAGCTTTGGGCCTCGCTGCCATCATGGCGCACCAGCGTAATACGATAACCGATTGGCGTCGAACGGTTCCAGGAACCATGCTCGGCAATAAAGATTTGATTCCGGTAGCTTTCCGGAAACATACTGCCGGTATAAAAGCGCATGCCCAGCGCTGCCACATGCGGCCCAAGCGGCATTGCCGGCGGCGTAAAATCGCTGCAGGGACGGCTGTTAAATTCCGGATCGGCAATCGTGCCTCCATGGCAATAGGGATAGCCAAAATG
>JAUIFT010000252.1 GCA_030430345.1 Calditrichia bacterium
CCGCGTTTATCGCTCGCTCCACGTCTTCCGGGGTTATTTCATGATCATCCCGGGAAACCCCGACCATGCCTTTACTGTTAATACTGCGAATATGATCGCCGGCGATACCGACAAATACCGATTCGGCCTCAATGCCCGCCATCGTTTCCGCTTCTTCCAGCGCAGAGCGGACAGCATTGACCGTCTTGTCAATATTGACGACCACACCTTTTCGCAGTCCATGCGAGGGAGAACTGCCGATACCCACCACGTTCAGGGTACCGTCCGGATCCTCCTTGACAATTACCGCACAAATTTTCGTTGTGCCGATATCTAATCCTGTTATTATACGTCCTTCCATCTCAAGCGCTCTTTTTATGATTAACCTTTATTTTGAACAACGATGCGATCAGCAAATGTCAGATCGATCTGCTTAATTTCCTGCAACTTTTCGATTATTGGCTTCTTGTTTAAAAACTCACTGAGAATATAGAGGCGCTCGTATTGATTGGTGTCGCCCAGCTTTACTCTGGCAGCACCTTTAATCAAAACAAGTTCCGGCTGTTTATTTTTATTGATGTTTATTTCGGAAATCAGGGATAACAGGCTCGGGTCGACTTCCTTGATACGTTGAATCAGCGCAATTGTAGACGGCAAAGCAGTGCTGTCGTTCTGCATTTCTGCAACGGGTACTCCGGTTACGATTGGCAATTTTCCCATGGGCATTCTGGGTAATTTCTTTAGTATCAATCCGGTTTCGTCAACCATGTAAATAGATTTATCGACCATGTAGAGAAAGGGCTCCCGCTCCTGCACATCTACCAGAATCGTAGAAGGCAAAACACGGGACACACTGACGCCGCGAATATATTTATTTTTCAGCAAGTCATCGGTGACTTCGGGCAAATTAACACTGAACATTCTCTGATTATTGCTCACTTTCACGCTATCTTTTACAACAGAAGTTTCCAGGTAGCGATTCCCGCTTACTTCCACCTTTTTCACCAGGAAAAAACGGCTGTTGTGAATGAGATAATTGACAAAATACCCGGCGCCATAAAGGATCACTGCCCATATCAGCAGATTCACCGCTGTCTGCGGAGTCGGATACAGCATTTTCCCTAATTTCTTCTTAGTGCTTCTTCTCATGTCCATTCCCTGAATTTTGAAGCAGTTCATCAATTATTTTTTCGCCGGTCTTCCAAATATCGCCAGCCCCCATGGTTATCAGCATATCTCCGCTTTGAAGCTGTGGCAGAATGACTGCCGGGATTTCTTTCATATCCGCAACATACTGCACAGATTTCATCCCCAGCATCTTCGCGGCTTCACTAATCATGCGGCCGGAAACACCGGGAATCGGCGCTTCCCGGGCGGGGTATACATCGGAAACAATCAAAACATCCGCATTCAAAAAGGCCTGAGCAAATTCGGTAAAGAACTGCTCGGTCCTGCTATAGAGATGCGGCTGAAAAATCACTACAATTCGTTTTTCCGGCCAACTGGCGTTTACCCCGGCAAGTGTTGCCTGTACTTCCGTCGGATGATGGGCATAATCGTCCACAATCATAATCCCATTTAGCTCAGCCTTAATTTCGAAACGCCGTCCGACGCCCTGGAAAGCGCGCAATCCTTCCGATATTTGTTGAAATGTTCCGCCGACTTTCAAGCCTACTGCCACAGCCGCCAGGGCATTCTGAATATTATGATCACCGTGTAACGGCAAAGCAACTTCTCCGAGTTCAGCTTCATACAAATAGACCTTGAAGCGGCTACCGGCAGCAGTATTTTCTAACGTTTTTGCTCTCAGCGCTGCCCCTTTGTTTAATCCATAGGTAAACGGTGGTGTATCAAAATCCGGCATCATTCTCTGTAAATTTTCATCATCGAGGCAAACGATCGTCTCTTTGGCAGCCCCGGCAAATGCCAGAAAGGTGTCAATTAAATCGGGCTCGTCCCGGTAACAATCAAAATGCTCCGCCTCAACATTGTTGATGACGGCAATCTCCGGCTGCAAGGCCAGCATGCTGCGATCATATTCATCTGCTTCGGCAACCAGCCACTCCCCTTTTTCGGAAGGTATGTTTTCCGGGCGATGTAGTTGCCCCCCGACAACCATTGTGGGATTCAACCCCGCCGCTTGCAAGACTGCCCCGACCAAAGCACTGGTCGTCGTTTTGCCATGCGTTCCGGCGATAGCGATACCACGTTTTTCGGCCATCATCAAGCCAAGCATTTCCGCCCGGCGAAGGCAGGGAATATTGCGGGACTTTGCCGCCAGTAACTCCGGATTCGCCATGCTCACCGCAGATGAATAGACGAGTAGATCGACATCCGGTAAATTCTCGGAATGATGTCCGGCAAAGAGCATTGCACCGCTGTCGCGCAAGCGCTCTGTTACTGCTGTCAGTTGTAAATCGGAACCGCTCACCTGGTAACCACTTTCAATTAAAATTTCCGCGATACTGCTCATTCCTGCCCCGCCAATCCCCACAAAGTGAATGCGACGGGCTTTATTAATATCAATCAACTCACTCATTTTTTCTCTGCGAGTGCCAGTATTTCTCCGGCAATTTCTGCGGCAGCATTTGGCCGGGCGATTTCCCGCCAGGCGGCCGGCATGCTTTTCTGCAAATTTTTATCACCCAGTATTTTTTCCAGGGCATTTTGCAACTTTGCTTCCCACTGTTCGCCTTCCTGCACCATCAGCGCGGCACCGGCATCTGCCATCATGCGGGAATTATGCACCTGATGATCACCGGCAGCGTATGGATAAGGCACCAACACCGTCGGTTTGGCAACTAAAGCCAGCTCGGCCAAGCTGCTCGCCCCGGCCCGGCAAACGATGACATCCGCACAGGCGTAAGCATCACTCATCTTTTCCACGTATGGCACAATCTTTACATGATCATTTTTCACTGCATTGGCTGCCATCACTGCCTCTAACTGACCGCGCCCGGTTTGCCAGAGTACCTGGGTATTATACTTCTTCAGAATTTCCGGCAATATGCTACTCATCGCAATATTGATCGAACGGGCGCCCTGGCTGCCACCAAATATAAAAATCGTTTTTCGGTCATCCTTTAGCGCCCAGTTTGCCAGCGCTTTTTGCCGATCGCCCTTGTCTAAATTTCCCCGAATCGGATTGCCGGTGACGATCAGCTTCTCCAGCATTTCCGGGAAATGTTTTTTTGCTGCCTCAAAAGAGAGACAAACCTTATGGGCATATTTTGCGAGTAAGCGGGTTGTTACGCCCGGATATGCATCCTGCTCCTGAATGAGCACCGGCACTTTCATCTTCGCGGCAACATACAATGGCGGCCCGCTCACATATCCCCCGGTACCAACCGCGACGTCCGGAGAGAATTGCCGGATAATCTGCCGGCTTTTAAACAGGCTACTCAACAGCTTCACCGGAAAAAGCAGGTTCTTCAATGTCCAACTGCGCGAAAATCCGGCAATCCAGATCGTCGCCATCGGAATACCCAACGGAGGCACGATACGGGTTTCGATACCATTTTTCCCACCGATATAAAGACATTCAATATCCGCCTTTTCTTTTAATGCTTCGATGATCGCCAGTGCCGGATAGACATGGCCGCCTGTGCCGCCGCCGGCAATTAAAACCCGTTTTTTCATCAGAGCAGTTTGTCCTTTATAATGTCCAATTTCCAAAGCCTTGAACATTCATCATTGAATATTGGAAATTGGAAATTTTCTCTACCGTCGGCCTCTCCCGGCTGGTACATATGCCGGTTTTCGACCACGGCTACTTTTCTTCTTTCCGCTACCGGTCACTGGTTTGCGTACTCGCTTCCGTCCCAGCGTTAAGTTTGATAACTTTAGTAAAATACCGGCGTAAATGCAGGAAAAAAGCAACGCTGTACCACCATAACTAATGAAGGGCAACGGCAAGCCTGTCGCCGGCATCAAGCGCAAGGTAACCATCATATTTACAATAGCGTACAAAGTAAAGTGCGCGGTAATGCCAATCGCCAAATAAGCGTAAAAGCGATTTTCCGATAGACGAGCGATTTTTAGTCCCCGCATAAAGATGATTCCGAATAAACCGACTACCGCGGCAGTGCCAATCAACCCCCACTCTTCACCAATAATAGCAAAAATGAAGTCCGTATGCGCTTCCGGCAAAAAGAACATCTTTTGTGTGCTACCGGCAAATCCAACTCCGGTAATCCCACCATTGCCAAGGCTTACCAGAGATTGATGCACCTGATAGCCGATGCCCTGGATATCATCATCCGGCTTCAGAAAGGCCATTACCCTCTGCAGCTTATAGGGCGAAATAATCACCGGAATAATTGCAAAAGGAAGCAGGGCAGCGCCGGTATATCCCAAATGTGAAACTTTCACTGGCGCGGCAAACAGCATAGTTACACCAACCATTACCAGTAGCGCAGCACTGCTAAAATCCGGGTGACGCAATACTAAAGCGGCAAACACCGCCAGGTAAAACAGGTGTGGGAACAATCCTTCGCTGTAGCTTTTCAAGCTTCTTTCTTTCCGGCTTAGTGAATCGGCAAAGAAGAGGATAACCGCGAACTTGGCAACGTCCACCACCTGAAAGTGTATTGGTCCAATATTCATCCAGCGTCCCCGCTCAATAAACGCCGTGTAAAAGAGGATAATCGCACTGATAAAAAGCGGTATCCAGGTATAACCGCGCAGCTTTTTGTAAGGCATACTGTAAGCCACCGCCATTCCGATTAGCCCAACAAAAAGATAGACCAGATGGCGTTTGAGGAAATAAAAGTGATCGCCAAAATACTTTTGGGCATAGAATGCACTGGCGCTGTAAACCATGATGATTCCCAGTAGCATCAAGGCAAAAAAGGTGAAAACCAAAGTTGTGTCAAAATAACGTTTTTTCATGATAAAATGGGCAGTCCCGCCGGTTTGCGATTTCCATTATTTTTCATCTGTAAAACAATTTCCTTAAAAATTCGGCCACGCTGCTCATAGTTCTCAAACATATCGAAACTGGAGCATGCCGGTGATAATAAAACCACATCTCCCGGGATTGCCTTTTCAGCGGCTATTTCTACGGCGGCCGCGAGAGATAACACCGGATATACTGGCAGTAAATTTTCCCAGGCTTTTTTCATCCGGGCTTTTGCCTCACCCAACAGCGCAATACCGCGCACTTTTGCTTTTAGCAGAGAATTGAGACTGCTGTAATCCCCTCCCTTGTCTTTTCCGCCAGCAATCAGAAACAATGGCTGTTGAAAACTTTCCAGGGCAACGCCGAGCGCCCTTACCGATGTCGCTTTAGAATCGTTGATATACTCAACACCATCGATCGTTATTACAGATTCCAGGCGATGCTCGATCCCCGGAAAAGAGCGGAAT
>JAUIFT010000253.1 GCA_030430345.1 Calditrichia bacterium
CGTGATAGTGCTGATTATCGGTGCGCGGAAACTTTCCCAGATCGAAGACAATTTGCAGGCGCTTGATCATTCGCTTTCTGAGGAACAACTCCAAAGACTGAATGTAGTGAGTGCCATCGAAATGGGATTCCCCCACGATTTTCTTTCCCGGGATAATATTCGCGATATTGTTTTCGGCGGTACTTATGATCAGATTGATAATCACCGCCTGAAATAGCTGGCGGTAATTCCCCCACGATAAGAACAGGGTGAATGAGCTGATTCTTTTTATTGGTAAAACGCTATATTTTTAAATTAGAAATTCTATACTGGCGAAGGTTATTTCGAATCAGAATTTACCAGTATTTCAGACTTAAAGGAGCCTGCGTTATGAAACGAGTTCTCAGCTATCTTTTCCTTTTCGCGATGATTATCTCTACGACCTTATCCGCCCAGGCACCTCCGGGGACGGAAATTTTTCTCGCACCGGTTTCACTCACAAATGGCGAAGTACAAGTGGGCGCTGCGAAGAACATTACTGCCCGCGCCGGCTATGATAATCAACCGGCATTTAACGGAGATGCGAGCAGCATCTATTTTACCCGCATTCCCGATACGACCCAGGCGGACATATTCCGCTATGATATTGCCAGCGGGAAAACTTCCGCGGTTATTACAACTGCCGAAAGCGAATATTCCCCGACACCACGCGATAATTTCTTTTCAACTGTAAGAGTGGAAGCAGATGGCACTCAACGGCTCTGGGGCTTTGACATTGACGGCAAAAATCCCAGCCTTATTATGAAGGACGTGCAACCGGTCGGTTATCACGCCTGGATTACATCCGATCATGTTGCACTTTTTGTGCTCGGCCAGCCTCAGAAACTTTTTCTGGCAAATACCCGCACCGGCCGGGCAGATTCCATAACAAATAACATCGGGCGTTCAATTCATAAAATTCCCGGAAAAGAAGCCGCCAGTTTTACCCAGCCGGCCAGCGATAGCACCTGGTGGATTCGCTCCCTGGATATCAACACCCGGAAAATGGAAAATATTGTGGAAACACGTCCGCAAACCCAGGATTACGCCTGGACAACAGACGGCAGCATTCTGCTACCAACCGGCAATCAGATCTATTATTTCAAACCGGGTGAAAGTGACGGTTGGCAGCTAATCAAGACTTTTGAGAACCCTGCAGTGAAAGGGTTGTACCGAATTGCGGTGAGCCCGAAGATGGATTGGGTTGCCCTGGTAGGATCGGAATAAAAGATAGTGGCAGTGGCGCTGCGACTATGCTTAGCTACTGCTTTCCAATGCGTTCGTGCCCGCCTTTGGTGATTTTAAACAGGTTAAAGACGAATGCATCATCGACACCGAGGGCGATATAAATTTTCTTCTTACCGCTGCCGAGAAATCCTTTCCGGGGGAGCAGTTTATAGGAATTACCCGCGATATAATTGATCAGAAACAGAAGCGGTATTGCCGCCACCAGGTAACGACCAACAGCTTCATTTTCCTGATAGATTTTGTAAAGAGTGTGAAAGATTTCCATCTCGCTATACTGAAAAATCGGATCATACTCATTCCAGGAAGGCCAGTCGGGATCATTGGCGTCCCATTGGGGCGAGCCGCTCAGGTAGAACTCGAAAGTTTCGGCTTTCCCCTCAAATAATCCAAAGTAAAGGGCATGGATGTGACGGGGCACCGGGTCCTGCTTAATCGCCTTCACCAGCCACTTTTGAAACTGGAAGTAGGCGGCTTTAATCGGTAAGCCATTTATTTCATCCAGGGGAAATGCACCATCCAGCAGTTGCACATCGCTCAGCAGTCGTTTTTTCATTTCCCCGATTTTAACCGGTTTATCAGTCAATGCTACCAGGAGATCATAAGATTTGTCGTGCACAGGTTTTCTCGCTTAATGGGATTACTTTTTGCATGTGGAATGTAGTGTATAATTACTATTTTCTTCAAACGGATTATGTTTTAGATAATGGTATTCTAACGACAAATGTCGCGCCATTCCCCGCTTCACTTATTACCGACAGCATGCCGCCATGCCCCTGTGTTACAATATCGTATGACAGGGATAAACCTAAACCGGTACCAGCCCCGGTTGGTTTGGTGGTAAAAAACGGTTCGAAAATTTTTTCCTTTATTTCATCCGGAATACCAGAGCCATTGTCGCTGATTCGAATCTCAAAAGCATTATCAATTAACGCTGTCCTTACTTTCACTGTCGGTTTTTCGGCGTTTTTTTCCTGGGGAAATTTATCTTCCACCGCATCGAAGGCATTACTTAACAAATTTAACAGCACCCGCCCAATCTCCTGCGCCTTTACCACCATCTCTCCTACGGATTCATCATAGTCCCGCTCGATCCCGACACTGAAACCTGGCTTTGCTGCACGCTTTCCATGAAATGCCAAATTTACATACTCATCTACCAGGTTATTAATATTCGTGGGCTTTCTTTCGCCACTACCGCCGTGGGCATGCTGCATCATCGATTTAACAATCGCATCGGCGCGCCGGCCATGTTTGGCTATCGCAGCGGCGTTTTGTTTTAAATCGGTCAAAATATCATTTATATCTTCTTCACCGGCTTCTATCGCTTCTGCTAATTCCTCAGCAAGCTCTTCACTAAGCACAGCAAAATTATTCACAAAATTTAAGGGGTTTTTAATCTCGTGGGCGATACCGGCAGTCATTTGGCCCAGAGAAGCCATTTTTTCGTTATGGATCAGTTGCGCCTGTGCCGCTTTCAATTCTGCCAGTGCGTTTTCAACTTCCCGGGCGCGCATTTCCGCTGCCTTTAAATCCATATAGCGCCGGTAAGTCAAACTCAGTACAGAGGTAAATCGTCGAAAGATTTGCCGGGTTTCTTCGGAAAGCGCTTCCGCCGTCCAGGCAAAAACAAATCCCTCCCT
Source organism: Calditrichia bacterium (assembly GCA_030430345.1). The sequence goes on from JAUIFT010000253.1 coordinate 2,907, forward strand.
GAAATAGAAATAGTTGCCATAGTGAGCGGCATCCTCCGGAAAATCCCGCACGGCGATCTGCGCCTTTAATACCTGGTAATACGGTTCAATATCCGCGCCTTTCAATACCGGATAGTATTCCTCCTGGCTTTCCCAGTGAGCAAAAATATTTTCCAGTACCGGGTGCCCCAACTGTTTCACATCGCCAAGAATTTCGAAAGCGTCTCCCTGTTGGGTTGCATTGGTAATCGCCAGCGTCCAGGAGCGCGTTTTTTCATCTATTTCCGCGACGCCGCAACGAATCGGCAATACGCCAAGTTTCTTTAACTCTTTAAAAAAGACATTCACAGTATCGGATAGATCTTCAGAGCCGTGCATGGCCATAGCACGGGCACGCACCTGTTCCAGCGCAGTCTCAATTTGCACACCACGCTCCAGATACTCAATTTCTTTTCGAGCTTCTGCCAGGGCATTCTTCAGATATTCGTCAGTATCTTTTGTGGGCTTTTTCAATTGTCCATCTTCTGATTTGTTGGCATCCTAAGACTTGTTGGCTAATGACTTCCCGGAGTAATTCTCAGGCAAATTTGGGTGCCATATTTCCCGGTAACACATTTTCGGTAATAATTCTGCAACCCCTTCAGGGTTAGTAAAGAGGTGTCTCAACCGAGGGGCGCTCCAAAAGCGCCCCTCGGTTGAGATCTGTAACGCCTTTGGCGTATTAATACCGCGAAGCGGTTACATGTTTTAACTCAGGGCTGTTTTTTCCAGTCCTGGGTTAAAACAAAAAAACTTTACCCTGAAAGGGTTTCACAAAAAGTGCTAACAATTATAAGCAATCGCAAAATTATCTTACAGCACCAGAACATCAGTAAAGGAACCAAGCCATCTACAGTGTATTTTCCAATCGCTGCAAACGGGCAGTTGCTTCGATCACTTCAGGAATCCCCGCATCCCCATCTCCCCACAGCCGGAGAAAGTGGCGGTAATGACGGATCGCCTCCTGCGGCCGTCCGGTGTTCTCATAAATATCGCCCAGCCACCAGTAGCTTTTCGACTGCAGATAGGGCGTTTGATGAAGTGGATCGATTGGCAGCAGGTGCCACTCACCGCTTTTGATAATCGCCTCCTCTGCCAGTTGATATGCGCCGTTTTTCCAATAGCATTCCGCCAGCATCAGAATGAATGAACCTTTGACATAATCAGGCGAGCGCTCATCTTTAAGTAATATGTTTTCAATAAGCGTATTCAAATTTTTACAATTCCCTTTGAGCGCACCAAGAACCACCGGGAGAATATGCTTGCTACGGGCATGAAATTTATCATTTATGGCTGTGATCATTTTTTCTTCGCCAACTCTTGTCAGGTTCATAGCAACCACCTCCCAGAAGAAAGGGACTGTGGTAATTTGACCCGGTGTTGTGTTGCGATTTAAATCATCAACTGTTTCGACCAACCGCTCACGATCATTCAGCACCGTCCCCAGCAAAGTGCATTTATCCAGATACATTTCATAAAGTGCGGTATTCATTCCTTTTTCAGCGGCCAGGGCAATCCCTTTATCGAGTGTATCTATTGCAGCCTGAAATTTTCCCCTGGCGGTCAGTAAACTGGCAATAGCCTTCCAGACATAAGTTGTATCATGGGAAGTGCGGGCGATTGTAAGTGTTCCTGACAATTCATTCTCAGCTTGCTGATAATCTTTCTGCATAAATTTCGCCGTGACCCGGGCTGTATTTAGCAGTATGTCATTCGGCGCTGCTTTAAGCGCATCCTCAATAGCCAGAACCATTTGGCTTGTGTCATTCACAAAATATTGGGGTCGGGTATAATAGCCAAGAACAACCTCGCTATAATGAAAACGGGCACGCTGATTATCCGGATCGAGCGCGAGGATTTTTTTCAAATACTGAAAGGCGATATCAAGCTGCCGGTTATGAAAAGCGAGGTCACCAATACTAAGAAGCATTTCTTTATCATCGGAATAAATTTTTTCCATTTCCCGTAATGCCTGCATTGCTGCGCCCATTCCTTGTTTCAGACGAATCTCTTCTGCACGCAAACGCAGGCGTTCTTTTTCCGGCATCTGTTCGATGTATTTTAAGGCCTTCTTTAAAGGCGCCTCCCAAAGCGTTTCCTGGGACCATCCCATCGCATAAGCCTTGCGGTAATAAGCCAGGCCAAAGGTGGTATCCAGCGCAATTGCCTTATCGAAGGCAGCGATCGCTTCGGGAAGTTTCAGTTTATCCAGCAATGCTTCACCCTGGAAGTAATATTGATAAGCTTCCAGATTGGGCGTGGTCACTTCCGCAACCTGTTGAGTGGATGTAAGAATTTCAGCTTCATTTTCCCGCAATTGTTGACGGGCTTCCACGGAGAGGCGGTCGATGATAGCAGGAATTGCTTCCTGCCCTTCATCCCGCGCGCTGAGGGTAAAACGATAATCTCCGCTCT
>JAUIFT010000254.1 GCA_030430345.1 Calditrichia bacterium
TCTTCGATTTCGAGGATTAAACCTTGCGGAATGAATTTATCCTGTCTATTAATTGATATTAATCTTTCTCAAAAAAGGAGCGCAGATGCCCGAAGATAAATGGCTGAACTGGTCCCGGCAGTTAATGACGATCGTGCAGGCCGGGTTAACATACAGCGAAAATCCCTACGATATTGAACGCTACCATCAATTACAGCGGATAAACGCCGAGATGCTTGCCGCCCATTCAGATGGGGAACTGGCGAAGATGCAGGGGATACTTAGAGCGGAGAAAGGATATGCAACGCCGAAGGTAGACGTACGGGGCGTAATTTTTTCAGCGGAAGATGAAATCCTCCTGGTGCGGGAAAGAAGTGACGGAAAGTGGACGCTCCCCGGCGGCTGGGCGGATGTGAACGAAACCCCGGCTGAATGCGTCGCGAAAGAAGTTCGTGAAGAGTCCGGATATGAGGTTTCCGTGCAGAAATTACTGGCTGTCTGGGATAAGAGCAAGCACCGCCATCCACCGTCATTGTTTTATACCTATAAATTGTTTTTTCGCTGCGAGATTGTTGGAGGGGCGCCAGCGGAAAGTCTGGAAACCAGTGGCGTGGCATTTTTCAGGGAAGGGGATTATCCGCCATTGTCGCAGGATAGAACCACGGTAAATCAGCTGGAACGATTGTATGAGCATTATCGACAGCCGGATTTACCGACAGATTTTGATTGATGCTATTAGGCTGTAGGCCAAAGGCCCAGGGCGACTCTTCTTCGTTGCTCGTTGTTCGAAGAACGAACAACGATTTTACTAAAGCCTAAAGCCTAATCCCCTTCAGCCTAAAAAAAGACGCCACCCACATGGATGACGTCTCTCTATAAACTCTATTCTCTCGAAAAAAATTCCGGAAATTATTCGCTTTCCATGAAGGGATAACGCCAATCTTTCGGCGGTACCATATTTTCTTTGATAGAGCGTGCGGACATCCAGCGCAGGAGGTTCATTGCGCTGCCGGCTTTATCGTTGGTGCCGGACGCTCTGCCGCCGCCAAAGGGCTGCTGACCAACAACCGCACCGGTCGGCTTATCGTTGATGTAAAAGTTGCCGGCAGCATCGCGCAGATAATTAGCCATTTTAACGATGGCAGCACGATCCTGGGCAAAAATAGCGCCGGTCAGGGCATACGGTGAGGTAGTATCACACAATGCCAGGGCTTCGTCCAACTTGTTGTCATCGTAAACATAGATGGTGAGCACCGGGCCAAAGATCTCTTCCTGCATGGTCTTGAAGGCCGGATTGGTAGTAACGATCGTGGTTGGCTCGATGAACCAGCCTTTGCTGTCATCGTAGTTACCACCGGTGATGAATTCGGCATCACTGGCATTACGGGCATGATCAATATAGCCGGTAATATCACTGAAAGCGCCTTTGTCGATAACCGCGTTCATGAAATTGCGGAAGTCGGCAACATCACCCATTTTGATCTCGTTTACTGCCGGAACGTAGCGGTCCTGAAAATCTTTCCAGAGGGATTTCGGGATATACATCCGGGACGCCGCGGAGCATTTCTGTCCCTGGTATTCAAAAGCACCCCGCAGGGCAGCTACCGCCAGGGCATCCACATCCGCAGAAGGATGGGCAAAAATAAAATCCTTACCGCCAGTTTCACCAACAATACGGGGATAATACTTCAGATTGGAGATGTTCTCGCCGATCGTGCGCCACATTCCCTGGAATACCTCTGTAGAACCGGTAAAGTGGACGCCAGCCAGATGCTCGTTCTGCATTACCGGATTACCGACCTGACCACCGGAACCGGGAATAAAGTTGATAACGCCGGGAGGCAGGCCCGCTTCTTCGAGCAGCTTCATAATAAAATATGCAGAATAAACCGCACTGGAAGCCGGTTTCCAGAGGGACACACAGCCGGTCAATGCCGGGGCTGTTGGCAAGTTACCAGCAATAGAGGTGAAGTTAAACGGGGTGACAGCAAAGACGAATCCTTCCAAAGCCCGATATTCGGAACGGTTCCAGATACCGGCGGAAGATTCTGGCTGCTCGGAATATAACTGCGCCAGATAATGGGAGTTGAAGCGATAAAAATCAATCAATTCACAGGCGGAGTCGATCTCTGCCTGGAAGGCATTCTTCGATTGGCCTAGCATGGTAGAGGCATTAAGCACATCGCGCCAGGGACCGGCCAATAAATCAGCGGCTTTCAGGAAAACAGCTACCCGGTGTTCCCAGGGCATGCGGGACCAGTCCGCAAATGCTTTTTGGGAAGCGTCGACAGCCATTGCAACTTCCTTTGCTCCTGCTTTATGATAAACACCCAGATTAACGGAATGATCATGCGGTACTTTCAATGCCCCGGTGTTGCCGGTACGGACTTCCTTACCGCCAATAATCAGGGGGATTTCGATTTCCTGGGATTTCATCTCATTCAATTTCGCTTTTAACGATTGTTTTTCCGGACTCCCGCTGCCGTAAGATTTAATCGGCTCGTTGGCAGGTGTCGGAACCTTAAAATATGCATTTGCCATAGGTAAGCCTCCAGTGGATGAAAGTTAGAAGATTATAATGAAATTTATTATCGGTAAATCTGGTTGAGCCTATGGAGTTCAAAGTTCAAAGTTGTCACCAGGTGCAATTAGTTGCCTTTAACTTTGAACGCTGAACTTCGAACTCTGAACTTCGCAGCCGTGTTGATTTTAGGCGTTGGAAAGAAGGATGTCAAGCAGTTTGAAAGAAAGAGGATTGCATTTAGCGCTGCTCTGTAAAAAGAAAAATTGGCAATGCTGGCTTGAAGAGGGGAAACCTTTTGGCAGCGGTATTAAAGGATAGTATTTGTCCGAGATATTTCTTATAACTTAAAACAAAAGCCCGGGAGAAAATATGTCTAAAAAGCAATCGATATTAATTCAGTCCGAAACCCCCGCATTTCGGCGTTTAAATCGCAGGGACTTCTTGAAGATCGGTTTAATGGGAAGTGCAGCCGCTTTGATGTTTCCCAAATCATTACTTGCTGAGTGTGAACTAACCACCAGTGATGTGCTTGGCCCATTTTATAGCAAAAATCCCCCGGTACGGACGGTGCTGGCTGCGCCGGAGGAGCCAGGGCAACGAATGTTTATTAGTGGAAAAGTTTTTGCGGACGATTGCGAAACGCCATTAGGAGGCGCGATTGTAGACATCTGGCACGCCAATGACGAAGGGTGTTACAGTGTTTTCGAGCAATGCACTCCAGGCGATGACCCTTTTAATTTACGCGGGCAAATGTTGACTAATGAAAATGGCGAATATGCATTCGAGTCAATCCGGCCGGGCTATTATGGGGCTCGTCCGCAGCATTTCCATTATCGTGTTGTTTCTCCCGATGGCGGCACGATTCTTACTACCCAGGTCTATTTCGAAGGCGACCCGGTTATCCCCAATGATCCCTTTGCTTCGAGTCCCGATGCCGCCGCGAGGATAATTCCGGTGAACACGCAAGGAAACAATGAATATGGCACTTTCGACGTCAATCTCGATGCTGCTGTAATTACCGGGATGGATGATCATCATGGTAGCGAGCCGGAACTGTTTGCCTTACATCAGAATTATCCGAATCCGTTTAACGGAGAAACGATTATTCGCTATTCCTTGCCGCAAACCTTCCGGGTAAAATTAAGTATTTATGACACTGCCGGCAGGGAGGTGAATCGCCTGGTCGATCGTAGTGAGTCAGCCGGATTTCATCAGATTAACTGGAGCGGCCAGAATATAAATGGCCGGGAAGTTGCTTCAGGATTATATCTCTATCGCCTGCAGGCGGAAAGCAGCGCCGGGCGATTTAATAAGGTGCGTCAAATGCTGTTTATGAAGTAAACGTACTTATGCGAAACTCTATTTCGCACCAGCGATTTCGAATTTATAGGCGCGGTGAGTGGAGTTTAATCGTCGGTTTTCACCGCGACCATCATCACTTCTACCAGCGCGTCTTTCGGTAAACGGCTCACCTCTACAACTGCGCGGGCGGGCGGGTTGCTGGGAAAATACTCGGCATAAATACCGTTAAAAATGCCGTAATTATTCATATCGGCAATAAAAACCTGGGTTTGAACGACATCACCGAGGGTAAAGCCGGCGGCATCCAGCACTGCTTTAATATTGTCCAGCACCCGGCGGGTTTGCGCTTCAATGCCTTCAACCATTTCTCCGTTAGCGGGATCCAGGGCGATTTGCCCGGCAAGATAAAGCCGGTTGCCAACGCGGATTGCCTGGGAATAAGGACCGATAGCTGCCGGGGCGTTCGGGGTGGATATGACTTCTTTCGTAATCTTCTCTGCCGGGGGGACCGTGTTTTTTTCGCAAGCGAAAAAAGCGGCGAGCAAAATGATCGTAATAAGTATTCTCATGTTGTTGGTAATCCTTTCTTGATAACCGTTTCCAGCGCATCACTGAAGCGGTCAATTTCCGCTAATGTGGTATAAACACTCGGGGAAACCCGGATGCCATCAAATTCCGGGTGATTAATCGGGGTAACAATAATCTGGTGTTTCTTCCAGAGGTGACGGGCAAGTTTACCGGGGCGAATCCCGTCGATTTCTACATTAGCGAATCCACCGGCGAATCCTGGTTTTAAGCTGGTGTGGAGCTTAACCCGTTCATTCGCTTGGAAGCGCTTTGCCCAACGATCGCGGAGGTAAATGAGTCGGGCCGCTTTCGCAGCTCCACCAATGCCTTCATGGAAAGTGACCGCTTCGGCAATTGCCAGGTAGTTTGCGGCGGGATGCGTGCCAATCTCTTCAAATTTGCGGATATCATTGTCCATATTCTCGCCGGCTGGGGTCATCGGCCAGAGGCCTTCAATTTTATCCTTCTTCACATAAAGCATGCCGGTGCCATGCGGGGCAAAGAGCCATTTGTGCAGGCTGGTCGCAAAATAATCACAATCCAAATCCGCTTGCTGAAAGGGAAAATGTGCGAAAGAATGAGCCCCATCGACAATGACCGGGATGCCTCGCCGCCGGGCCATCTGCACCACCCGCTTAACCGGGAGGATTTGCCCGGTAAGGTTGATCATGTGCGAAATAAGAATCAAACGGGTTTTCGTGGTAATATTTTCTTCAAACAAGGCAACAACCGCATCATCATCTTCTGCCGGAATGGGAATTTGAAATTGCTTCAGCACAATACCTTCGCGCCGTTCCCGTTGCTTGAAAGTATTGATCATCCGTCCATAGTCCTGGGTTGTGGTCAATACCTCATCACCTGTTTTCAGATCGAAACCAAGCTGGCAGATTTGCAAGCCTTCCGAAGCATTGCGGGTTAAAGCAATTTCTTCATTATCGCAATCAAATAGCCGGGCCAATTGATGGCG
>JAUIFT010000255.1 GCA_030430345.1 Calditrichia bacterium
CGGAGAACCAGCAACGATCAACACACACGACTCAGTATCAGGAAAGTGCCTGTTCCAAATCCGCAATCAGATCCTGCGCGGCTTCGATGCCGATAGACAGGCGAATCAAATTTTTTGGGACGACACTCTGCGGGCCTTCAACGCTGGCGCGATGTTCAATTAAACTTTCCACGCCCCCCAGGGAAGTTGCCGGGGTAAATACCGTTGCCCGGGTAGCCACCCGCTGGGCAAAAGCGGCATCTCCCTTTACCAGCAGAGACATCATTCCTCCAAAGCCGCTGGTCATCTGTTTTTTCGCGATGTGATGGCCGGGATGGCTTTCCAGCCCCGGGTAAAGCACTTTTTCGATTTTTGGATGACCTTCAAAATGCCGGGCGATTTTTAGCGCATTTTCGGAAGCTCTTTCAAATCGCAGGGAAAGCGTACGCATCCCGCGCAACAGCAGCCAGGCTTCGAAGGGCCCCTGAATTCCTCCCACATACTTACGGATCATTTTGATTTCTTCCCAGCGGTCGTTCTTTTCCCGGGTGACGACAATCCCGGCAGTTACATCGCTATGGCCGTTGAGGTATTTGGTGGCGGAATGAAAAACCAGATCTGCCCCCAGTAAGATTGGCCGTGTCGTGATGGGCGTAGAAACCGTTGCATCGACCGCGAGAATGGCCCCGGCATTATGGGCAGCTTCTGCCGAAGCGGCAATATCGATCACGTCCCAGGTGGGATTGACCGGCGATTCTATCCAGACGATCGCTGTTTTTCCCGGGCGTAACGCTTTCTCTAAGCCTTGTGGATCACTGGCATCAAATAGAGTTAAATCGATATTTCGTTTTCGGGAAATATAGCGAAGCCAGTCCTGCGCACCATGATACATCACCGTCGGGGCGACAATATGCTCGCCGGCATTCACCGTTTCGAAAATCGCGGTAATTCCGGCCATGCCGGAAGCAAAAAGTTTTGCTTCCGCCCCCTTATCGAGGGTAGCTGCCAGTTTTTCTACGGGATCAAAGGTCGGATTTTGGTATCGCCCATAGATGTATTCTCCCATCAATTCATATTGGGCATTTCGGGCGAATGTTGTTGAGAAATACAGTGGCGGCACCACAGCTCCAGTGGTTGCTTCCGGCGCTTCTCCGCCGTGCGCCAATAAGGTTTCTGCCGAAAAAATTTTATCCTTATCCATTATCTCCTCCTAATGTCATGAACGATTGGTATTATAGACGACATTTTTTCCGGAGGATGCAATAATAGATTCGGCATTTATGTGGAATGTGGAATTTTATAATTCGTTATCTTTCATTCCGCATTCGTCATTCGCTATTTGCCTCATTCATATCGCAAAGCATCAACAGGGTTCGACAACGCCACCTTAACCGCCTGATAGCTGATAGTCAGGAGGGCGATTCCCATGGCCAGCGCGCCGGCAAAAGCGAACACCCACCAGCCGATCTCAATCCGATAGGCAAAATTCCCCAGCCATTTATTCATAATCCAATACCCTAACGGTGCAGCAACGATAAATGCGATTAAAACCAAACGGGTAAATTCCCGGGAAATCAAGAGAATGAGCCCCGGCACGGAAGCGCCAAGCACTTTTCGCACCCCAATCTCCTTGGTGCGGTTTTCCGTGGTAAAGGAAGCCAAGCCAAACAATCCCAGGCAAGCAATAAAGATAGCCAGTAAAGTGAAGTATTGAATGATCAGGGAAAGACTTTCCTCCGAGCGGTACAGTTTTTCCAAATTCTTATCGAGGAATTGATAGCTCAAGGGCCAATCGGTGATAAAATTTCTCCAGGTATCACGGATATGCGCCATGCCGGCAGATACATTCCCGGCATTGAGGCGAACCGCCATACGATGCCCGCCAAACCGAATCACCAGCGCTTTCAGGCTTTCATGCAGAGATTGGTAGTGAAAATCCTTTACCACGCCAACAACCTTGCCGGACTGCCGGATATTGCCATTCGTGCGCACCCGATCAAGCTTTTTCCCGAGCGCTGTCGTTGCATCCCATCCAAACTCTTTTGCCGCGGCTTCGTTAATGAGAAACGCCTCCTCGCTGTCGCTGGGAAAATCTTTTGAGAATGTCCGGCCACTAACAAATTCCAAATCGAGCACTGCTTCAATATCATGGGAAGCGGTCAGCATGCCAATCCACATCGGCTTGTCTGCGGGCATCCCTTCCGGCACATAAGCATTCGCTATACCATCGGAAGTGCCGGGCACACTGCCGCCGATGCGGCTAACCGCCTGAATACCCGGATGATTTAGTAATGCATTTTTCATCGGCACATAGTTATTCAGGGCATCACCGAACATGTCGATAAACACAACTTGTTCTTTATTGATGCCGAGGTCTTTGTTTTTCAGATAATCCAACTGACTGTAAATAATGCTAATACTGATAAGCAAAAGCAGGGAAACTGTAAATTGAGAAACAACCAAAACCCAGCGCAAGGATGATTTTCCCCTGGCCGGATTGGGATTACCGGAAACAATGCCTTTTAACACCAAAATCGGGCGAAAACCGGAGAGGAAAAAAGCCGGATAGCTGCCGGCTATAATGCCAACAAACATTCCGATAAATATCATCCCAGATACAATTTGCCAATCTTGCAGATAGAGAATACCCAGGGATTTTCCGGTAAGTGAATTAAAAAGCGGCAGAGATAATTCGATCATGGCAATGGTAAGTATTAAGGCACACATGCTCAGCAGAATACTTTCACCGAGAAACTGACCGATGAGGGTTGAACGGTAGGCACCGAGCACTTTCCGCATGCCAACCTCTTTCGCGCGGCTGGCGGAACGGGCAGTTGCCAGGTTCATAAAATTGATACAGGCGATCAACAAAATCAATATTGCAATGGCGGAAAAAATGTAAACGTAAACAATATTTCCATTTGTTGCGACCTCCAGGTAACGCTGGGAATGGAGATGGATATCGGTTAAGGCCTGCAGCTCCAGAGAAGAGCCGTCCCGCACGGATTCCGGAAAATGCCGATTTATAAAATCCGGCAGCTGCGCTTCAATCAATGCACTTCCCGAAGGCTTTTCAAGCAATAAATAGGTCCAGGCAGACTGCCAAATCCAATTATTTTCATAACCGTCTCCGCCCCACCAGTTGCGTAGCGTTGCCAGGGAGGTTATGAAGTCAAATTTAATATGGGAATTAGCGGGGATATCTTTTAAAACAGCGCCAACAGTAAGATCCAACTGATTATTAAATCGAATTTGCCGCCCCAGCGGATTTTCCTCGCCAAAATATTTTTTCGCAGTAGCAGCTGTAATAACCACTTGATCCGGTGTTTTTAAAGTGGCCCGGTCACCTTGCAGGAATTCAAAGCTGAAAATTTCAAAAAACGTCGAATCCGCAAACAAGAAGTCTTTTTCAACGAAGGATTGATCTCCGAGCGAGAGCACCAGATCATTCCCCCAGGATGCCGGCCGGTAAAAACGAACGATGCTGCGAATGATTTCCGGATTTTCCACCTGCAATATCCGCCCCACCGGAAAGGGGGACGTTGCCAGCTTTTCGACATTATCTGCGCTGGTCCAGGTATCCACAACGCGAATAATATTATCCGCCTTGCTATGAAATTTGTCATAGCTGATTTCCTCGCGGACAAACAGCAGCATTAGAATACAGGCTGTCATCCCAATGGATAATCCCAGCAAATTAATGACAGTATAGACTTTATGGCGAACAAGATTTCGGAAAGCAATTTTGAGGTAGTTGAAAAACATGGCGATCTCCTGCATATAATTCCGGGTTTTAACGCCCTTTTATATTTCAACTACAGTGCCAATCCTTCAAAACCCTGTTATTTAATGACTTAGAAAGACAAATTCAATTGAAGAACATTATTGGTTGTTCGTGGATAATACACCGGGTGTGCGTAGATGAACAATTTTTTCAAGTATAATTAGTTTTGGTGATATTCTATTTTAATGCCTGTATACCTTTTTTCGCGTTTTATCTTTTAGCTATGGTAAATGCTTCGCAGTTAATAATTGTAAAATGCCAGATATTTTTGGATCATGGATCGCCACTAATGACAAAGTATATAACAGGAAAACCATGGCAAACAAGGGGCTTCCTGTCTGCCACGGTTAAATGATCGCTTACAGGAATTTTATTTCACCAGGTACATCTTGCGGGCTACTGCCTGCCCGCCGGCCTGTAGCCGATAGAGGTAAACACCGGAACTGAGATTAACACCGTCAAAGTGAGCCTGATGCGCGCCCGCCTGCATCGGTCCGTCGAGCAGCGTGGCTACTGCTCGTCCGGTGATGTCGTAAATTGTCAGGGTCACCCATTCATTCCGTTTCAGAGAAAATGGAATTACTGTGGACGGATTAAAGGGATTGGGATAATTCTGCGCCAGTTCGAAACCAAGCGGCTGATTGCTGCCCTTATCTTCAATCCCGGTAAAAATGGGATTATTATTCCGGCCATTGGTGCCGATTGTACCGACAAATACCGCCTTTCCGCTTTGATAGACAATCGATTTAATATTGGCCGCTGCATAGGGGCTGGCCTGAGGCGTCCAGCTCTCGCCCCCATTACTGGTGCGGAGAATAATGCCGCCATCGCCAACCACCCAGCCTTCATTCGCATTGGCCATCGCCACACCATTCAGGTATTCCGCGGGAAAGACCGCATTGCCACGCAGACCGGTATTTTTCCGCTGCCAGGTATTACCAGCATCATTTGATACGACAACAACCGTATCGCCAGCGGCAAAAACAGTGTTACCGGTGACGCTTAATCCGCGCAAGGGGCGAAAAGCGCCGGCCGGGGTGGTGCGGGCACTCCAGTTAACCCCACCATCCGAGCTTTGTAAAATGACACCATTATTGCCGATAGCGATAGCCGTTTGCGCATCAACAAAACGCACGTCGAACAGCTCCAGCGCAGCAACTTGCAATGGCGCCGTCCAGGTGGTGCCGCCGTTCGTGGTCCGCATAACGTAGCCGGCAGTATTTGCGCCACCAACAATCAGTCCATTGTTCGCGTCGCTAAAGTGCACCGCATTTAAACGGCTATTCGTGCCGGATGTAATTGCTTCCCAGGAAAGGCCACCATTGCTGGTTCGGGCAATTCTACCGCCGTCCCCAACGGCCCAGCCATTATTAGGATCAGCAAAATAAACCCCATTCAACTTCCCGGTAAATCCACTCGGGGCACCCTGGCGGGTCCAGCTTTCGCCGCCGTCGTTCGTGCTCAGAATTGCCGAGCCGATGCCACTGGCATTGGCACCGACGGCCCAACCCAGGTTAAAATTGACAAAACTAACGCCATTCAGATCGACATTAAACGCCGCATCTTCCGAGCCG
>JAUIFT010000256.1 GCA_030430345.1 Calditrichia bacterium
CCTACCATCAAACAAATCGAAGACCTTAACAGAACTATTCCTAGATATGCGTGGCTTGCGCCTGAAGGAAGAGAGTGGGCAGTAGGTTTGAAGGGAAATAGTGATAGCTGGTTTACTGGAATTGTTGATTTATCTAAAACTCGTACACAATATTTTTACGAAGTAAAACGTCTTGGTGACTCTGACCGTTTCTTGATGGAAATAAAATCTTCCACCGTTCCCTGGCGAATCAACTTGCCGTGTTTTAATATTGCTACACTGTCGGAAATGCGTTCTACCTCCGAGAGGAGATGAGAATTAAGGAAAATCGTTTTTCCCTGGTTACGAAGCTCCTGCAGTAAATCGCGGATTTCCCGGCGGCCAACCGGATCAATACCGTCGGTCGGTTCATCGAGAAAAAGCAATTCCGGATCATTGGTTAACGCCTGGGCAATTCCCATACGCTGCAGCATTCCTTTAGAGAATTTCCGGATTTTCGTATCCCCCCAGTCGCCGAGATTTACCAATTCCAGCAATTGGGGAATTTTCACATCAAGTGTTGCTTTCTCTACGCCACTCATTTTACAATAATAATATAGCACTTGCCGGGCGGTTAAAAATTCCGGGAAGCGATGGTTCTCGGCAAGATAGCCGATTTTAAAGTGTGAAGTGTAATCACTGATGTCTTTCCCGAGCAGTTTTGCGGAACCGCTGGTGGGAAAAACGATGGTGAGTAAAAGTTTGATTAAGGTTGTTTTGCCAGCGCCGTTCGGACCGAGCAGACTAAAAATTTGTCCTTGCGGTACGGTCAGGCTGACGTTGGTAAGGGCTTTTATCTTACCCTTGCTGTAATGTTTGGTCAAGCCATGCGTTTCAATAACATTCACTGCCGTATCCTTTCTTTGATATGAACCGCTTTACGATTTCACCGGCGGTTTGTTTCTCGGAGAAAAATTCAACAACAATTTTGCGGTATTTCTCCACTGGCTTTGCTGAAATTGAAAATATTTCCGTTCATATCCGAAAATCAGGGGAAGCAGTGCCCCAATTTTTTCTTCGCTTAAATTTGCATAATACCATGTTGGTTAACTGATCGTTTTTGCTTATTATTTGAATGTAATACTATCAGGCAAAACAAGCGCTAAACGAAACATTGAAACAGGAGGTTGATAATGTCTAAACCGAAAATCCCTCAAAAAACACCTTATGGTATCGAAGTTGAACCGGGTGAATACTGGTGGTGCGCCTGCGGCGAATCAAAGAACCAGCCGTTCTGCGACGGTTCCCATAAGGGCACAAGTTTTCAACCGGTTATGGTAAATATTGCAGAGAAAAAAACGGTTTGGTTCTGTGGCTGCAAACATACCAAAAATCAACCTTTTTGCGATGGGAACCACAAAAACATCGAGGATTAACGATTATCGCTGCCCCAATCTGTTACATCAGACCGGGCAGGGAAAGATTTGTTGCTGATTTCATAAAAAAGGGACATTCGCCGGTCGAATGTCCCTTTTTTATAATGTTTGCTGAAAGCGAAGGGTTGTTTTACAGAAAATTACTTTTTAGCAGGTTTCTTTTTCGCCGTTCCCTTTTTGCTGCTACTTTTTTTCTTAGTCGCCGCTTTCGCTTTTCCGGCCGCTTTTTTAACGGTCTTTTTCTCTGCAACAACCCGCTTCTTTTTCTTTGGCTTCAATTCTGCCAACAGCTGCTCCACTTTATATTCGGAATTAACTTCCGCCTTATACCATTTCTCGATAATAGCATGCACATCGATTATCATTTGAGCAATCGTTTCTTTTCTGCTACCCTGCTTCTTTGCCGGCTTACCTTTTTTGCCTTTCGATTTCTCCGGTTTTACCAGCGCAGGTTTAAGAATCGCGATTGCAAAGAGCCATGCTGTTGCAGAACGAAACGCTTCTTTGTTAAACCAGATCGTGCCATTGAAGCGATTAACATCCATTGTCCGCTGCGCTTCGGTATCATTCAGCAGACCTTCCAGGAGGCGATGGGCAAGGGTGGTTTTTGCGCCTTCCGGCTGATACCAATCCTGATGAGCGACGAGCAATTTCACCGTGCTGATAACCGGTTCAATTTTATCCGGCGCAACTTTAGTCTTTCGTAAATAACGCCGGATAATTTTGTGCAGCAGCCATTCGTCAAGCAGCCCCCGGCTCCGGCTGGCGCTGCTCTCCGGCGTGTCCAGGTCGCCAATGCGATGGAAGAGTGTCCAGAGTGTCAATATCTCACGGCTTTCCGGCGCATCGGAAATGATGTTGCCAAGGAATTTGAGGGCTGCTGTGGATTTGCGGGATTTTGCCACGGCATACTGTTTCTGCAATGTAGCCGCATCCAAATCGATGATTGCTGCCAGCTCCCGGAATGTTTCCCGGGCAACGGTGTCGGCGGAGGTTTCGAATCCGGCATATTGTCTGGCGACTTCCAGGAAAGAACGGTAGAGTTTTTCAGTTTGAAGCAGAGGCGCTAATTCCTCCGTTGCTTCCGCTTTTGCCGGTTTTTTTTCCGCTTTTGGCGATTCTGTTTTTTCCTCAGTTGCGGGCGATGCTTCCCAGCAAGCGGCAATCCGTTTCGCGTCGAGCACTTCCCGCAGCGCCTGATGTAACGGTTGCAAATGAATTTCCTGCAATGCTTCATCAATACTGGGGACGCCCTGTCCTTTCAGAGAAGCATGGAGGCGGGCATATTGGCCGCTGTCATCGTCGAGCACTTCCCGGAAGTTGAGATAGACCTGATACTTATAAGCGCCCAACTCGATATACATCCCTTTCTGCCAAAGCGTTGCCGATTTCCGGATATATTCCAGCCCGCTGACGGAATCGCGGAAAATGCAGAAAACCGCATCTTCCCGGGAGAGGCTGAGCCCTTCCCCGAGGGGTTTCTGCACCAGCCGTTTTTCATCCGGCCCGCCGGTTTTTTCCGAGTAAGCGGCGGATGTCCGAATCCAGCCGCGGACGTTGTTGTAAGCATTGTGGAAGACTACCAGGGTCTTTTCGTCCTGGTAACGATTGGAAAATGCAAAAATGTTTTCATCCACCCGCCCGTTAACACTGTAAAAATCGTAAAGGAGGAAATCGCTGACGCCGGCAAAGAGATAGCGTTTTTTCAGAACCGGAAAAATTTCCCGCTGATGGCGCTGCACAAGGTAGTCTTTCGGGGATTCATCCATGTAAGCACGATGGTATTCCATCCCATACTTCTCTTCAAAACCTTCGACCTGGCCATGGCCAAACATCGGGAGGCCGGGCATGGTTGCCATCATCATACAGATGCCGAAGTATTTATCGCCGTCCCCAAACTGGCGGATCGCGGTTTCTTCATCGGGATTATTCATGAAATTGACATAGCGTTTAAGAATTTCCGGGTCAAACTCTATGGTGTTTTTGATGGTGTAGCGGTATTTTTTGTTCTCTTCGTTTTTCAACATATTCATGAATGCGCTGTTGTAAACCCGGTGCATCCCGAGAGTGCGCACAAAGTAGCCCTCCATCATCCAGAAGGCTTCCGCAAGGAGGAGGGTGTCCGGCGCTTCTTCAGCGACCCGGTCGACCACTTCCCGCCAAAATTCGATCGGCACCAGGCTGTTGAATTGCTGCTTGGTAAGGCCATGCTCGGCCCGGGAAGGAATATCGCCGCCACTGCCCGGTTCCGGGAACCAGAGGCGCTGGTAGTGGCGTTTGGCCAGCGTCATCGCCGCATCAAAGCGGATGATCGGGAATTTGCGGGCAACGTCGAGAATCGTCTGAATAATTGCCTCGCGCACTTCCGGCTTGGTGTAATCCAGTTGGGCGGTATCGTTCCAGGGCATGCTGGTGCCATCGTTACCGTGATAAATATAGCGGGAAACCCCGGTGTTATTATCGATGCGTTTGAAAACCACCGACGCATCGGTTTGATCGTAATAATGTTTCTCCAGAAAGATGCCGACATTGGGATCTTCGGAAAGATCCGGCCCGTCGAAGGCGTAAGAGGGAAACGGTGGATAGGGGAGCTGCACAAACCAGTCCGGGTTTTCGCGCATCAAGCGGGAATACACCCCGGTATGATTCGGAACCATATCGCTGGCGAGACGAATACCCCGTTCCCAGCAGCGTTCCCGCAGAATTTCGTAAGCAGCATCCCCTCCGAGGTTTTTGGCAATACGGTAATCGTACAGAGCATAAGCGGAAGCGGCGGCATCGGGATTCCCGCAAATATGCTTGATGCGCTGGGAAGCGGAACTGCGCTCCCAGATGCCAATCAGCCAAAGCCCGGTGAATCCCCAGCTGGCCAGCTGGTCAATTTCTTCATCGGGAATGTCGCCAAGCGTTTTGATCTCCCGCTCATATTTTTTCGAGAGCTGATCCAGCCAGACCAGCGTGCTTTTCGCCATCAACACCAGGCGGGGCATCCAGTGCATATCCGGACTGAATTGCTCCGGCTCATCGTCCTGCCAGTTGTAATCCGGCACGTGGGTTGGTGCGGGACCAAGGCCGGGGTTGAAACGCATTTTGGTTTCTTCGCTTATAAAATCGACACCGCGGAGCAAGCGGGTTTCATATTCGTTGGCGGGCACTCCCCATTTCTCCTGAAATCCTTCGCCAAGAATCAAATCCCATTTGATATTCAGGGTGGAAGTGAGGGTTGCCCCCCAGCGATTCCGGAGAAAATGTAATTGGTCGATCAACGATCCCGGACTGGAGAGCGCCGGCATTCGGAGCAAATCGAATAAGTTCTCCGCACCAAATCCCGGGGACATCGGGAGCTGAGTGGCGAAGAATTCTTTCATATCGGTCATCATTTCCCCGTAGCGGGTCTTCTCGCGAAGCTCGCTGTCGTCAAACAGTTCACTGTAGCGGGTAAAGGCAGGGTTCATGTTTGCCAGGCGCAACATCAGCATTTCTTCCAGGGCGATTTCCCGATGGCTGCGCCCATTGGTTTCTCCCTGTAAATACCTGGCGACGGTTATCTTGTTTAGATAGACATCCAGCGGGGGAAATTCTGCCACGAAGCGGTTTAAGGTGCGTTTGAGTTCGTCGGCAGTAAACTTCTCTTCCAGCCAGTCCAGCGCATTCTGAAATACCTGCGGATTAATATTTTGCCGATAATGCGTCATAACGCTGTGGAGAATCTCATCAATGAGACCCATCGCATTAATTTCCGCGGCACTGACCGCCTCTTCCGGAAAATGGAGTAAATCCCGTTTGGCATTGATTTTTTGTGCGAACGTCTGGGCGCCGTGGAAATTGGCAAAAATAACCGTGCCGTTTGTGCTGAACAGACTACTGTCAAATTTATACTTATCACGGGCCTTGCGGGAAACATGGAATTCCATTTCTCCGCCGAAATCGCGCAAGGGGGGA
>JAUIFT010000257.1 GCA_030430345.1 Calditrichia bacterium
AGGACCCGCAGGTGCTGCACTACGGAAAACCGGGCCAGGGCGAATTGCTGGTGACACCTTTACAAATGGCCCAATTTGCGATGCTTCTGGCGAACAATGGCATCAACCATCAACTCCATCTTCGGCGCAAGCTGGTCGACAAAATTCCCCGCTATCGGCTAACGGATAAATCTTTCCAGCAATTGGCGGCGGAAAATATCTCGCCGGAGATTTTAAGCGCATTATCTCCCCTGAAGGATCAGGAATATTCTCATAAATCTCTTATCAAAAAACTTGATAGTCATATCGGACTGGTTGAAAGCAACGCGCTACGCCCACAGATTTTGGGAAGTGCCGAAAAGCGCTTTGCCAAGCCGGATACCTTCACAACACAGACGACCGAAATTAGCGGTATTTCACCGGAGGGTTTTGAAATTGTACGGGAAGGAATGCGCCAGGTTGTGGCCGGAGGAACCGGCTGGCGTGCCGGGGTCTGGAGAAAAACCGGCGGAGGAAAAACCGGAACGGCCCAAAATCCGCATGGGGATACCCATGCCTGGTATATCGGTTTCGCCCCATTTGATGACCCGGAAATTGCCGTTGCAATTATTTTTGAAAATGGCGGCGGCGGTGGCGCTGTTGCAGCCCCGGTAGCCGGTAAATACCTGCAGCGATATTTTCACTATAAAGGTGAATTTGATTACCGGGAGTACCGGGAATTCCAACGCATCCTTTATGAAAAGCAGAAAGAACAAGCCTTGCAGGATAGTATTCAGGCAGCGCAGGCAGTGGCTGACTCATTACAAAACTTAGCACCTAATAATCAGGATTAACAATGCTTTTAGATCGTATTAAAAGTTTGGATGGCATTCTACTGGCAGCCGTATTCGGATTAATGATCTGCGGGTTGGTAGCACTCTATTCCACATCCCAGTCTGGTGGCGATGCGAATTATTTTCTCTCTCAGGCCAAATGGATAATGCTTGGCACTGTCATTATGCTGATTATCGCTTATCTGCCAAATCGATTCTTTTATGAGCTGGCTTATCCGATCTATATTATTTCGATTTTATTTCTGATTATGGTGCTCTTTTGGGGGAGTACCACTTATGGCGCAACCCGCTGGCTCAGAATCGGCGGCGTCGGCTTCCAGCCATCAGAGTTTGCAAAAATTGCTACCCTTTTGGCTGTCGCGCGTTATCTCTCTGATGAGCGAATGGAAATTAACCGCCCGAAGATCTTTTTGATCGCTTCCGGTTTAATAGCGCTCCCATTCCTGTTGGTCGCTAAGCAACCGGATTTGGGCACCAGCTTGGTCTTCGCTGTTATCACATTGCCAATCTTCTTTTGGGTCGGGTTAAAAACCAATTACCTGATTTTGATTGTTACACCTGTGATTGCTTTTGCGACTTCATTTAATATCTATCTTTTTATTATCGTGCTCGCCGCTATTATTTATTTTCTTTACCGAATTCGCTTTTCAATCTTATGGGGGATCGGTTATCTGCTTTTAAATATATCCCTCTGGTTTGTCCGTTCGATTTTCTGGAATCAACTGAAAGATTATCAGAAAAAGAGAATAACAACATTCTGGAACCCTGAAGCAGATCCTCTGGGCGCCGGCTATCAAATTATACAATCGAAAGTGGCGATTGGCTCCGGTGGCTTTTTTGGTAAGGGATTTTTAGATGGTTCCCAAACGCAGCTGCGCTTTTTGCCTGAACAACATACGGATTTTATCTTTGCCGTTATCGGGGAAGAGTTTGGATTCGTTGGGGTTGTAGTTGTTCTGGCGTTGTTCACCTGGCTGCTGTTGCGGATCATTCATCTCAGCAATATTTTTCGTAATGAGTTTAGCAGCATCGTTGCAATAGGCGTTGGAACAATGTTGGGATTTCATACATTTGTGAATATCGGCATGACGATTGGCCTGGCGCCGGTTACCGGACTGCCGTTGCCCTTTATCAGCTATGGTGGTAGTGCGCTGCTAACAAATTTGGTTATGATCGGTTTTTTGCTCAATTTTTACAGGCATCGCTACATTTATTAAATTGGAGAAATAATGCATCCTGAGTTATTCCGCATCGGTCCGCTGGTGATCAATAGTTACGGGTTGATGCTGGCCCTGGCATTTATCATTGGAATGTTCATTGCCGGTAAGCTGGCTGAAAAAAAAGGATTAGATAAAGATGAGATTGTAAATCTTTCTTTTATTATCATGGTGAGTGCGATTTTCGGCGCACGCCTACTTTACGTCCTTACTCACCTGGAGGAATTTTCCGGTCGATGGACAAAAACTTTCTGGCCGGTGCAAGATGATGGCAGTGTGGGCATCAATGGATTGATTTTGCTTGGAGGCGTCATTGGTGCTGTGGTTGCAGCCAGCATTTACGTCTCGCGAAAGAAGATGTCTTACTGGAAAACAGCGGATAGTATCGCGCCCGCTTTGGCATTTGGCCTGGTACTGGGAAGAATCGGCTGTTTCCTGAACGGATGCTGTTTTGGTAAAGTCTGTGATCTTCCCTGGGGAGTAAGATTCCCGGATGGCTCCGCCGCGGATGTAATTATGCAGCACAATTCTTTGCATCCAACTCAGTTGTATTCGTCACTTTATGCATTAATTATTTTTACTATTTTAATCTGGCTAAGCTATAAACGGCCTTTTGATGGGATGGTCACCGGTGTTTTTCTGATCTTATATGGCATCGCGCGGTTCACCGTAGACTTTTTTCGATATTATGAAAGCCAGATGTTTTTATTCTGGGGACTTGATCTGAATCAGATAATTAGTATGATAATGTTCATTGGTGGTATTGTTCTCATTTATAAAAACAGGCCTTCAGAGAAACCAATATTCAGCTCGGATTAATTTCTTGACTGAACTTTATTTAATTCATAAATTTTATAAAAACACCATGATCCACATCGTGAGGGCAAAATGAAAACTCTGCAAACATTTTTAATGCTGTTAACTTTGGCCTGGCTTTATACCGGATGTGCCGGTTCCAAGCCTGATGCAAATACTGCGGGCAATACCCCTACTTCCGAGGACGATTACGGCGAAATCGAACAACTCCTGGGAATAAGCCCGGAAGACGCCAATGAACCGGCCAGCGGGCAGAGCGATGATGACGATTTACTAAGACTGCTGCAGGAAGGCAACAATGAAACTACCGGTGCTCAGGATAACAGTGCTACTAACAATACCCAAAGTAATCCGCCTGAGCAACGCCGGATGAATCAGCTGGAAAGCGAAGTTAGTACTCTTCAGAAAGAAGTGCGCGATAAGGATCGGACAATTTCCAATCTGAGAGCGCAAATAAAAGTAATGGAAGAGGACGATAGCAATAATTCCAGTGCCGGATCTTACTTACGATTGCCGCAATCTGGTATGTCCGATGCTGAATATGAAAGAACTTACCAGGATGCATATCAGATGGCGCAAGCCCGTCAATTTAGAGATGCGATCACGGTTTTTGAGCAATTACTGGCAGCAAACGCTTCTCATAACCTGGCAGATAATTCGCAGTATTGGATTGGTGAATCCTATTTTGCACTGGGCGACTATCGCGCCGCCATCGTCGCTTTCGAAAAAGTATTTACGCATAAGAATTCCAATAAAAACGATTACGCCCAATATAAACTGGGATTGTGTTATTATCAGTTGAACGAGACTGGTGATGCGAAAAGAGAGTTTCAGAAGCTGATTGACAATCATCCGGAGAGCGTTGCGTTGATTAATAAGGCGGAGCAATATATCGCCAGAATGTAACTTTTTTCTTTGATTTCAGTACCGCGCCTGCTATTTTGCGGCGGTAAAAAAGTTGCTTAAGATATAATCCTTTAAAACTATCCGAGAGGTAGTTAAGGTATGATTACTCGAAAAAACAATCTAATTTTTTATACCTGTATAGCCTTTGGAGTTTCTCCAAAGGCTATTTTTTTTGTACTTAACTGAGGAGGAATAATGACCGACCGCATAAAAGCGCAGATATTAAACAAACAGGATATGGGAAGAATAATTACCCGTCTTTCTCATGAAATTCTGGAAAAAAATCGTGGAATTGAGAATTTGGTGTTGATTGGTTTGCGAACCCGGGGCGCTTATTTAGCCGAACGTATCCAAAGTAAAATCAGAGAGATAGAAGATGCTGAAGTACCGACAGGTTTTCTCGATGTAACCCTCTATCGGGATGACTTTCGTACTCGCCTGAAACAACCCGCGGTTGAAGTTACCAATATTCCCTTTGATGTCGATGGGGAAAATATCGTGTTGATTGATGACGTGCTTTATACCGGTAGAACCATCCGTGCCGCACTGGATGCCTTGATGGATTTTGGCAGGCCGGCAAGAATTGATCTCGCAATTCTGGTGGATCGCGGCCATCGGGAACTCCCGATAAAAGCGGATTTTATCGGGAAAAATATCCCGACGTCAATCGGGGAAGAAGTGCGGGTAAAAATGTCTGAAATTGATGATGAAGATGCTGTCAACCTGGTTGAAGTAATTGACAATTAGAAGATATTAAATAAGAGAAAGTGGGTAAATATGCTAAAATCAAGACATTTATTGGGCTTGGATGGCATGGAAAAATCGGAGATACAGCTTTTGTTGGATACTGCCCGTTCCTTCCGGGAGATCCTCAACCGGCCGATTAAGCGTGTGCCAACCCTCCAGGGAAAAACAGTTGTAAATTTATTCTATGAACCATCAACCAGAACGCGAATCTCTTTCGAGTTGGCGGAGAAAAGGATGTCTGCAGATATCGTCAACTTTTCCGCCAGCACCAGTTCCGTCAAAAAAGGCGAGACGCTTATTGATACTGTTAAGAATATTGAAGCGATGAAAATTGACATGGTTGTTATCAGGCATTCATCCCCGGGGGCGGCACACCTGCTTTCCCGGGTGCTCGATGCCAATATCATCAACGCAGGAGATGGCGGGCATGAGCATCCTACCCAGGCTTTACTGGATATGATGACGATCCGGGAAAAATTTGGACGTTTGGATGGACTAACCATCGGAATCATCGGAGATATTGCCCACTCGCGTGTGGCAATGTCTAATATCTTCGGATTAATAACCATGGGCGCCAGAGTACTGATTTGCGGACCCTCTACCTTAATTCCCCGGGAAATTGAAAAACTCGGTGTGGAAGTGTATCATAATATCGATGAAGTAATCCCGCAGGTTGATGTCTTGAATATCCTGCGGCTACAGCTTGAACGACAGGAAAGTGGACTTTTTCCATCTTTACGGGAGTATCACAACTATTTTGGTATTACCACAGAGCGTCTGGAAAATGCCGAGAAACCCATCCTTATAATGCACCCTGGTCCAATGAATCGCGGTTT
>JAUIFT010000258.1 GCA_030430345.1 Calditrichia bacterium
ATTTCTTAAAGGGGATGCGGAAATGTTTACCGGGGTATCATGGGAAATCGCATGACAGATAGTAAAATGTTCATATTGTGATTCCTCGGAAATTTGTGCTTGCTGAATCAGATCAAGAATATGCGGGTCTTCACTGAAGATGGTATGAAAATGATTATTCAGGATGTCCGCTTTCTCACAGGAAAGCAGAGAGAGCATCGCGCCGTTCACGCTGTCAATTTCTCCCAAGACAGTCGTGGTGAGAATGCCAGTCGCCATGTTATCGATGAGAAATTGCTGCCGATGCGCATGCGTTGAAACATCCTGATATGAATTGTAATTTTCAATCGTCAGCCCGGCCTGCCGGCAAAGTAACGACAACAATTGAAGATCCAGTTCTTCATACTGTTCTTTGTCGAAAGCGGCATCCCGTTCGGCCACTACAATGATCGCGAAAAGTTCTTTACCGGAAAATATTGGCGCCGCCAACAGATGGTCTGCCATGGTGAGTTTATTCAGACGGCGATCATTATGCGAATTCAAAATCACCCCGCGCCGGTGCTGGAAGCAGCTTAACAATGCACTATTATTGCGGGACACCCGGGAGTTTTGCAAATTTTCTTCAGAGATTCCTTCGGAAACGACAACCTTCAACAGGGGATTATGCGGCTGGATTTGAAATATTAGACCGGATTGCACATTCAATAGTTTTAAAGCCTGGGTCAGCACTGTAGACAGCAATTCTTCCATGCCGGGAATAACATTCAGCACAAACGACATCGCTTGTATCGCCTGAATTTCCCGGGCGAGTTTTGTCTGATCAGTCTGCTGGCGCCGCATGCTGTCGAAGAGCACCTGGTTTTGAAAGGATAAGGCAATAATCCGGGCAGTGATATTCAGTATTTTCAGATCATTGGCAGTATATTCCTGATCCAGGTATTTTTTGCCGAGGCTGATAAAACCAAAAACGCTCCCGCGCAGGAAAAGCGGTACCCAGATATGAGAATCGAGGATTTTCAGTTTATTTTCATTCTTTTGGAAGAAATGAGTGAGTTGGGCCGGCGGGTTTTCGATTGAGTATATTTCTTCACCCTGCATTACCATTGTTTCAAACAGGCTTTGGGTAACCTCTATTGCAAGCTGCTCCTGCGGAAGCCCGCTGTGTAAATGCAACTTTAGCTCATAGCTGTTCGGATCTAAAAGAAGGATACCCCCTTTACTTACCAAAAGGGTGCCCATTAACTGCTCTAGAAACTTGCTACAGATGGTTTTAAAATCACCGTCCCCGAGCAGTATGTTTTCCAATTCAAACAGGGCGTTTAAAAAGAAACTTTCATCCTGAATATGTGAATGTTGCTCATCACTCATTCCCAATTTCTCCGTAGGTTTAATCAACAGATAATCTTCCGGCAATACAGATAATGATGTTATGCCGGGCGTTGGTTTGCACCCGTCAAAAACCTTATCATTTAAACAAAAAATTGAGAAATCAGCGATGTCGAATCTGACAAAATTATAAATCTTAATCCGAAAAAATTATTTTTGAGGAGGAGAATCGGAGAAAATTTCGCAGAGTGAATAAAAACAGGAACGCCGTTAATAGTTAAATCGAAAGAGAAAAGGAAATACGATCAGTCTATTAACGACGTCCAGGAACTATTTAGAAAGCCCATCCATGCAAATAACGCATCGTAATCCCGCAGAGCCAGGCGCCATAAGTCCCCACCGCATATCCGAGCACTGCGAGCAACACCCCGACCGGCGCCAAAGCCGGATGAAATGCTGAAGCGACCACCGGAGCAGATGCTGCCCCACCGACATTTGCCTGGCTACCGACTGCCATAAAAAATAACGGCGCCTTGATCAGTTTAGCGACGGTAATCATTAAAGCAGCATGAATAGACATCCAGAGCAACCCGACAAAAAACAAGCCGGGGTTGTCAAAAATAGCCAGCACATTCATTTTCATACCGATACTGGCAATTAGCACATACAGGAGAAGGCTTCCCATCCGCGAAGCGCCGACCCCCTCCAAACGACGCACGGGGGTAAAGGAAAGAATCAGTCCACCGGTAGTTGCAATCACAATTAACCAGAAAAATTTTGACGTTAAGCTAAATCGCTCCAGTATCGGGAGATTGTTTTCGATAAAAGGCGCAATCAAATCTGCCCCAAAGTGTCCGACTGCCGTTACCCCAAAACCAACAGCGACCACCTGAACAGCGTCCGTCAGACTGGGAATTTTCGAGATACTGGCCCGGTATTCCTCAACTTTATCCCGCACAGCGGTAATCGCGGAAGTATCGCCGCCGAGCCATTTATCAAATCTTTCCGCATTGCCGGCGCCATATAGCAGGAAGGCCATCCAGATATTTGCTACGATTACATCGACCGCCACCAATGCGGAAAAGGCTTCATCCCCGACTTCAAACACTTCCTTCATCGCCGCCTGATTCGCGCCGCCGCCAATCCAGCTACCGGCAACAGTGGTCATCCCGCGCCAAACATCATCCCCGGCAACCACATCGGGAAAGAAAGAAGCAAAAACCAGCAAAGCGACCGGACCGCCAATGACAATCCCAAACGTTCCGGTTAAAAACATAATGATTGCTTTCGGTCCCAAATTCAAAATTGCTTTCAAATCGATGCTAATCGTTAACAGTACCAGACTGGCCGGTAAAAGATAACGCGATGATATATAATAGAGTTTGGAAACATCACCGGAAATAATGCCCAGGGAATTAAACACCGAGGGCAGGAAATAACACATCAACAATCCCGGAATGTATTTATAGAATTTTTTCCAAAATGGTTTATCGCTGGATTCGGTGGTAAACACAAAGGCGAGTATCGCCAGTAAAATCCCCAGTACTATCGCATCATTGGTAAATAGTGGTTCCATATTAACCTTTCCTATAGTATTCGACAAGCGATTAGCGCTCACCCCAATGAAGGGTGTCGATTTCAAATAATCAAATTATCAGCATACAAACTGTTTAATTTACAATTTCCAGCTAAAGTTCAAATTATTTTATTTACGAAACAGGGTAAAAATTTGCAAATTTGTAATTTTACAAATTTTTAAATGAGAGATTAAGATACCGTAATGCAACATTTTAAGCAACACCCCTAACAACTTCAAAAACTGATATTTATCATTGCTTTTTAATCGTTTTGATAAATAGGCAGCTTTCTGTATATTTTCAGGTTTGAACCATAGGGGAAATTCGGCGTTAACAGTTTTAAATACATATATCTTTATTACCACAGAAGGAGATTTTTATGTTTCGAGAACATCCCAAAGGCTTAGCGGTGCTCTTTTTCACAGAGATGTGGGAGCGCTTCAGCTACTACGGTATGCGGGCAATTCTGACGCTTTATCTTGTTGCACAAACGAATGATGCTAATCCCGGTTTGGGGTGGACGGATCAGAGCGCACTGGCACTGTATGGTTGGTATACCATGCTGGTTTACGTCGCTTCTATTCCCGGTGGATATATCGCCGATAAATTCTTGGGGCAGAAAAAATCCGTTATGATTGGCGGCTTGATGCTCTGTTTGGGGCATGGCATTCTCGCTGTGGAAAATATGACAGCCTTTTATAGCGGTTTGTTGTTCATCATCATGGGTGTCGGAATGCTGAAGCCGAATATTTCCACTATGGTCGGTCAGCTTTACCCGGAAAAAGATGATCGCCGGGACAAGGGCTTTACCCTGTTTTACATCGGGATTAACTTAGGCGCTTTTCTCGCCAGTATTATCGTCGGTTACGTCGGTGAAGTCATTGGCTGGCACTATGGATTCGGCCTCGCTGGTATTGGTATGCTGGCCGGACAGATCGTTTATTACCAGGGTCAGAAATATTTAATTGGTGTTGGTGATTTCATTGGTCAGCAGGGCAATCCTGAGCGCGAATCACTTGAAAGACCTTTAACCAGTGTTGAAAAAGACCGCGTCATCGTTCTATTACTCTCCTTTTTTATCGTGATTGTTTTCTGGGGTGCTTTCGAACAGGCTGGCGGTTTAATGAATATCTATACCAAAGAAAAAACCAGCCGTTTACTGATGGGCTTCGAAATCCCTGCCTCTATTTTCCAATCATTGAATGCTCTCTTTATTATGATTTTTGGCACTGCTGTCGCCGCCTTTTGGGCAAAGCGCAATCTTGCCAACAAAGAAGCATCTTCGCTCTTTAAAATGGCGGTTGGCACCATGATTATGGGCGCTGGCTTCCTGTTCATGTCTGCTGCTTCCATCGAATATGAAAGCACTGGTAGCTCCGCTATGTATTGGCTGGTTCTCGCTTATCTTTTCCACACTGTCGGTGAACTTTGTGCATCTCCGGTCGCATTATCATTTATCACCAAACTCTCTCCAGCCAAATATGGCTCAATTATGATGGGACTTTATTTTGCAACCACCGGCCTCGGGAACAAGGTTGCCGGCTTACTTGGCGAGTCCGCTTCTCATTTTGGTGAATTGACTATTTTTACCGGCATCGCAGTTTTCTGTATCTTATTCGGCTTACTTATTACGGTCTTCCTGAAAAAACTGAAAGCGCTTACTCATGGTGCGGAAGATCTTGAGCCGGAGCTGGAAAAAGCCCATTAAGTCAGTCAGCATTTAACTATCACATTTGTCTGAAAATATGCCGGGTATTGAGCTTCATATTTCAATATCCGGTATATACTTCTGAGAGCTGATACGCTTCAATCACTGAACAAACATTCCGACATTTTCCTAATCATTCATACAAAGCGGAGTACTGAAATGAGCGAATCTGAGCAGCCGGTTCAACAACCGCATCCCGCAAAAGAAAAGTCCGATTTTCAACCCGGTAATATCGGCGAAAAAATCGAAAAGTTCTTTTTCCCCGATCAGCCGGTCGGACTGGTCACCATTTTTTTCACCGAGATATGGGAACGATTTTCCTACTACGGCATGCGGGCTTTGATGGTTTTGTATATGACCAAACAGATGTTTTATTCTGACCAGGACGCCCTGGACATCTATGGCGCCTATAATGCCCTGGTGTATGCAACACCGCTTATCGGCGGCGTATTTGCCGACCGGATCCTCGGCCAGCGCCAGTCGATCATTCTTGGGGCAACACTGATGATGTGCGGCCATTTTGTCCTTGCCCTCCCCAGTGACCTCACCTTTTTCTTCGCCCTTGGTTTTCTGATCATTGGCAATGGTTTCTTTAAACCGAACATGGCCCCGATGATCAACTATCTCTACGACAAAAATGACCCGCGCCGGGAAGGCGGCTTCACCATTTTTTATATGGGGGTGAATATCGGATCGTTAGCCGGCACAATCCTCTGCG
>JAUIFT010000259.1 GCA_030430345.1 Calditrichia bacterium
GCATCGGGCATTACCGGGGCAGTGGGTGAATGCGCCGGCATCGTTTCAATATTTACAGCCATAATAAAAATCTCCCCGAAAACTTACAGTCTTTCACTTTTTGTCCGATAACCTATTAAATGTGCAATAACTGTTAAAGATATTTTTCAAAAAACTTATATGAACGAATGAAGATATTGTTCAAAGTTAAGAGTTTAAACTGCTCATTTGCCCATTTGCATATTGGTACACTGTCGAAAACTATTTTTAAATTGACGATTAGTTGATTTGTGAAACAGCCGGATATTTTTCTTGGCAATAAATTTGAATTGAAATAAATTGATGGGCCATGGACAGCAAAGTCTGTAAAAATCATCCACAAGTCGTTTCGCGCATTCGTTGTTTTGAGTGCAAGGAATATATCTGCGCGCAATGCCGCTTGCATTTGGATCACCATTATTTTTGCAGCAAGCGCTGCCATCGCATCAACTGGGGAAAGTCCGCATTTAAAAAGTTGCGCAAGCATAAAGTTGATTTTATTCTCGGATGGAATGTGCTTGTTTCCCTGGCACTCTTGTTTTTTTTGATCTATTTTTTCGCTAAAACGGCGTCGACATCAGCGCATGAGACTGTCGCGCAAACGCCGCTTGCCGTTGCATCTCCCGATACGTTTTTTCAAGCATCCGCTCCCATTGATACTTTGCCGGCATACGCCCGGGAAATTACCAATACAATTCTTGGCAATAGTGCTTACGAACTGGTATTGCAATTGGAGCGGGGCTGGACGGTTACTGTTTGGTGCAATAACTGGCCGGTATTCAGTGAGGTTGTTTTAACGGATGCCGAGAAAAAATACAATATTCCGCTGAGCTATGGCGAAAATCGCATTCGGGTTGGTATCTGGAACGAAAAGCAGCAGCTGGTATTTCAGGACGAACAGGCCGTCGTATTCCGGACGCCGCGCATCGAAATGTTACGTCAGCCGATTACCCGGGGGAGCAGCAAAGAGAAGAAGATCGCGCTGACTTTCGACGGCGGATCTTCCAACAAGGGCGTCGATTCCGTGCTGGCGATTTTACGCCGCAAGAAGATGGCCTCAACAATGTTTATTACCGGGCAATTCATTGAAAGATATCCGGAACTGGTCAATCAAATGATTGCCGATGGTCATGAAATCGGGAACCACACCTACAATCATCCGCACATGACCAGCTTTGAGCAGGATAAACGGCATGTACTGCTGGAGGGGGTGGATCGCTCATTTGTCCATCAACAATTACTGAAAACGGACAGTCTTTTTCGGGACGTTGCCGGGCGGACATTTGTCCCGTACTGGCGCGCAGCCTACGGAGAATATAATCGGAAAATACTCGACTGGGCAGCGGAGGTCGGCTATCAACACATTGGCTGGACGCGGGGATGTGATACCTTCGACTGGGTGAGCGACCCGGAAGCAGCGCTGTATCGTACCCCCGAGGAAGTTCAGGAAAAGCTTCTGTCGAAGGATAATGAAAACAAAGATTTAAATGGGGCAATCGTACTGATGCATTTAGCGACGGAGCGGAAAGAAGCACCTCTCTATTCGATATTAGCGGATTTGATTGATGATCTTCATGCCCGCGGATTTGAGACGGTGACGGTGTCGCAGTTACTGGCAGAGTAAGTAAAAGTCGCAGGAGGCAGTTGCAGTAGGAGTAAAAACATCAGATTGCATTTAATTTCACTGCCACTGAAGATCGTTGTTCAAAAAGAAATAGCAGGAATCTTTTCCTCGAAGGAATCATTAAAAAGATTGAAAGGCGCTGATAACTTATGTACATTCGGTGCTTTTAAAATTTAGAAAATCAATAATGTTGATTTATATAAAATGGTTAAAAAAAGAAGAAGTTGGCACTTTTATGTCTCATTCATTTCGCTTTCCGTGTTTATTCTGGGCTATTTGCTCTGGAATTTTACACCGCTGAAAGATGAAGTGAATGGTGTGCTCGTTAAGGAGCTTCAGCCGTATCTTGGTGATTCGTTTTTAATTAACGACTTTTCCATCGGGCTAAACTCTATCTCCTTTTATGGGGTGCGCACAACCGATCCGAAAAAAACTTTTTCCCTGGAACTGGAAGAAATTCGTTTTGGGCTCTACCCCCTGAAAGTACTGACCCATGGTCCCCGGCCGATAAAGCTGGTAGAATCCGTTCAAATCGTTTCCCCCAATCTAACCCTGTTCTATTCCGATCAGATAGAAATTAAGGATGACCGCGGTATCTCTCTGGAACAGGTTTTTGAAGAGATTATTACCAATCTGCAGCGCGCGCCGCAAATTGATCATGTAATGATTGTTGATGGCAGCATCGATTTACAAATGCAGCAAAATCGCCGCTTTCCACTGTTAAGCAATCTCGATGGCCGGGTCAATTACCGGGCAAACAGCAACTCGGTCGATCTCGACCTTGCCGGTAAATTCCTGGGAACGGAAAATTCTGCCCTTAAGCTGGAAGGTGCGGTGGACTTTGCCAAGAAATCCTGGCTGGCAACATTGGACCTGCAGGAATGCATCATTAATTCCAACTGGCCCTTCTGGCCTTTTGATTTCTGGCAGATCGAAAATGCCAGCCTGCAGGGAAAAGTTTTTCTGAACAGCAATAGTTTCCGGGAAGACAGCCTATCGTTTAGCGGCGGCATCGCGGTGAATGATTTCCGGACATCCATATATGATCAGTCCGTTCATGCCCCGGAGTTTACCTTCGAATTCGACCGGCATACTATCAATATTCTTCCATTTGAATGTAGCGTGGAGGATGGTGATGGAAATTTCGAAGGGCAAATACCGGACATCTTTAAACCGGAAGCGGACTGGCTGTTCACATTTCGTAACTATACCGCCCGTAACCTTTATAAGTCGCATGATATTTTTGAATATCTCTATGAAGGAAAGCTAAAGGGAAACGCTACGATTCGCGGGCCATTTAAAAATCTTGATATTGTCGCGACGATAACCAGCCCGAATTTGCTCTACGCGGTGGTTCCGTTTAATCGTAACCGGGTAGAGCTGGTGTATAATACAGCTTCCAAGCTGCTTACCTTTCCTCAATATGTCGCCTATTTCTTCGATTTTCGCACTGTCGGAAACGGAACGATCGATTTTATTACCCATCAGATCGATTTGGATATGGAATCTGATATCGATGTGCCGAAAGGCTATTTCTCGCTTCTGAATCGCTTAAACGAAGGACGCATCGAGCTTTCTACAACATTTAACGGCGATTATACTACCAAGCTTTTCAGAGGGGAATTTGAAAGCCGGGCGATTAGTGATGATACAGTATTGGTGCGCGCGGTCGGGCCTTACACGCTGGACGATCAACTCTTTGGCTATGAACTGTACACCGAAGAAATTGATGATGCCTTTTCCGTTAAAGGGGTTATCGAAAATGTATTCAGCGATGCCGACTTTCAGTATATGAACGTGAAAGATTTTCCAGTAAAGAAGTTCACGAGAAATCCTTTGCTGGCAAAGCTGATGGATGGCCGGTTTGCCAATTTTTATTTTGCCGGCCCGTACGATAATCTTTCCACGAAAATGAAAATTGTATCTGAAAACGACATTCAGGATAGCAAACTGGTGATGTCTACGCATATCCGCAATATTTTTTTGGACGACCAGCGCTTTCGGGGAAATTTTACCGCGAATACCTTTCCCCGCCAAACGGAAGGGCGCTTTGATGTTGCGTTTTCTACCGGCGGCTTTTCCACGCAAATTGAAATACCGAACATGCTTTCCGGCGACCTCTTTGTCGGTGCTGAAGCGGATGACCCATTTCAGGGAAATATCAATATCGAACATTTTGCCCTGGAAAACTACCTGGAAAATAGTCCCGGGCTTTCCAGTATTGTTCAGGAGGGCAAGCTGCTCGGCACCATGAAAATTGATGGGACCGTCGCTAATCCCGATATCGATTTTGATCTGCAAGGGGCGGATCTCATTGTTAACCAGGTCGGCTATTATGATGCCCATATTTCCGGTAGCCTGAAGGATCAATACCTGGAATTTGAAGATCTCTGGTTACGCCTGAATGGGGATTCTGTCCTGACGGCTTCATTTAACTGGAACCTGCAGTCCGATTCCATCAATATTAAAGCAGCGGGTAGTGAGATTGAAAGTAACTTCCTGGCGGAAACAATTTTTCGCGATCCCGATGTCGTCAATGGCCGCCTGGATTACACCCTGATTGCCCGGGGGACCATGGATGCCCCATTGGTTTACGGTTCCGGGGAAATTCGCGATGGCCGTTTCCGCGATAATCCTTTCCACACCGCCTATATGACCTTCGAAGATTCCCTGACAACAGATGGTGATTTTTGGGTGCTGAAAGACCATCTCGCGAAAATACGCCGCTTCGTTTATATGAGCGAGGAAGATTATACCGTCGAAGGCAGCGGCTTTCTGAGCATCGACGAAACCGGGCCAATAGATTTTTCCCTGAACGTCACCGGCAATATCCTGGCGGAAATTCCCCGTTTCCAGCCGTTTTTTATTGATCCGGAGTGCACCGGCAGCTTGTTCGCCCGCCTGAAAGGCTCCCGCAATAACTTTTATTTCGAGCAAGCCCGTTTGAATATCCTCGACGGCTCCATCGGCTTTGAGAATACCATTCCCCGGGTAACCGGGTTGCGGGCGGATGCTGTTTTGGACGATTCAACCGGCTTTTTCAAAATAAATTATATCGAAGGATTGGTAGACGGCAACTGGGCCCGTATCGCCAATGAACGCCAGGTAACCGTGGAAGACACCTTGCTGACGCCCTGGCGCCTGCAGGATTTTGGGATAGATTTTGGTGTATTGACCCTGGAAACGATGTCGCAGGGAATTCCCCTTTCCATTTATGGCTTGATGGAAGAAGGCGAATATGGTTTTTTTGCCGCTTACGGGAAAACCCCGGAGGAAAAATTTTATTTCGCCGGACCACCAACCTCGGCGGTGGCCCGGGGAAAACTGATGATGTACGATTGCCGGGTCACTTTCCCGTTTATCGGCATGTATGACAATGACGGCGAGTTCTCTTACGATGACGATGACAAAGTGCTGGAATTCCTGATGAACATGTTCTGGGATGTCTCCGTACGCCCCGGTAACAACAACCGTTATTTTGTCAATATTCCCGGGTATGTCGGTGAGGTATTTATGGACCTGAACATCGATAATTCCTCTCCGGGGATGGATTTCTTCGGCCGCTTTCTGGTCGATCCGCCCTCAACGGACAGCACTACTTTTGCCCGCGCGGACTCCAGCTTGTATCGCGATTATTTCCGGGTTGGGGGAGAAGTTTTCTCATC
>JAUIFT010000260.1 GCA_030430345.1 Calditrichia bacterium
TGTTGAGCCAGGAACTTGTCAAAAAAAAACTCGCTGATAATGATAATTTATCCGCACAAATTCATCTGCCAACGCCGGCAACTTTTCAACTGCCGGAAAAGATTCTGCAATTTGGTTCCGGCGCATTTTTGCGTGGTTTTTTCGATTATTTTATTCATACCTCCAACGTGCAGGGAGAATTTAATGGTCGTATTGTGGTTGTACAATCCACCGGTGGCGAACGCTCGCGCATCCTGAAGGACCAGGACGGCCTTTATACGCTTTGTGCACAGGGCTTGCAGGATGGGCGTCCGTTGGAGACCTTTACCGTCTGTTCGGCCATTAGCCGGGCGCTCTCAGCGCGTGACGATTGGGAAGACGTTCTGGCATTCGCGGGAAGTCCCGATCTGGAGATCATCGTCTCCAACACGACGGAAGCAGGCGTGGTATTTGACGAAACGGATCGTCCGGAAAACAATCCTCCCAATTCCTTCCCGGGGAAGCTGACCGCAGTGCTTTATCAACGGTTCCAAACCTTCGGGGGCGATCCAAATCGGGGCGTAGTTATCCTCCCCTGTGAGCTGCTGGAAGATAATGGCGATGTGCTCCGGGATATTGTTCTGCGCCTGGCGGAGCAATGGCAATTGGGCGATAACTTTCGCCATTGGATAATGAATGCGAATCAATTCTGCAATACCCTGGTAGATCGCATTGTGCCGGGAAAACCGGATGAGGCGGCGCTGGATAAGGCGTTTCAGCAGCTCAACTTCCGCGATGATTTACTGACCTGTGCGGAACATTATAGCCTTTTTGCGATTGAGGGGGATTCGGAATTGGCAGAAAAATTGAATTTTCATCGCGCCAATCCGGCAATTGTAATTAAAGAGGATATCAGTTTATACCGGGAACGGAAACTGCGGCTGCTTAATGCCGCTCATACGATCAGTATTACTTTGGCTTACCTCGGAGGCATTCGCTACATCATTGATATGATGGATAATCCGCTCTTCGCGCGTTTTCTGGAAACTGCCATGCGTCAGGAAATTGCCCCATGTCTGGATATGGACGCCAGAGTTGTTAGTGAGTATACTGACGAAGTATTGACACGCTTCCGCAATCCTTATCTAAAGCATGCTCTAATCGATATATCGGTGCAATCGACCATGAAGATGCGTCACAGGGTGCTTGCACTTATCCACCGCTACTATGACAAATTTGAGAAAGCGCCATCCTTGCTTTGCCTTGGTTTTGCAGGATACTTGCGCTTTATGAAAGCCGTTCGTGCAGATGGCGGGCGTTACTCCGGAGAAATCGACAATGAAGTTTATCCGATCAATGATGCTTCTGCAGAATATCTTTACGATTATTGGCAAAAATTTGAGAGAAAGGAATATGGGGCGCTGGAGGAATTTGTAGAAGTCATCTGCAACAATAGCAATCTCTGGAGTGATAGTATGATCAATGAAACTGAAATTGTCTCCGAGATCGAAAAATTTCTCGGCGGCATTCTCCGGAAGGGCAGTCGGTATACTGTAGAAGCAGCATTGAGAGAATATTCATAAAGTTCAAATTACATTTGTGGATATAAAACAAAAAGGCTTCAAGAAAATCTTGAAGCCTTTTAAATGTGAGCCCGGAAGGATTCGAACCTTCGACCTACGGATTAAAAGTCCGCTGCTCTACCAACTGAGCTACGGGCCCGCACATGCTGTTTAAATTAGCGCGCTCAATATAGATAATTAAGATTGGGCTGTCAAGAGAAAAGATTGAAAAACTTTCCAGGAAGATTGTATTAAAAATCAAGCGGACATCCGGTGAATGAGAATGTACATTTTTATTCGAAAAAGAATACGCCGCCGACTGGAAAGGATCTTGATGAGAGGAAAAGTTTTCTGTACAAATAATTTTTTTGACTGAGGTTTATCAAACCGATATTTGCATAATTCTGTGTGAAATGGTAACTTCAGCGGCATTTTCAGCCACGACTTTCACGAACAGATAATTGAGTTCAAAATTGAGAGTGGTATGTGCTTTCGTTAGTGGGTGGGGTCGGGCGAATGAAGTGCCGGATTTATTGACTGGTGGAGATGATTGTTGAAGAATTATGCAATGGAGTTTATCGGTACTTTATTCCTGGTGTTAACCATTGGCTTAAGCGGAGATCCGTTAACGATCGGCTGCGTATTAATGACCATGATCTATATCGGCGGCCATATTTCCGGTGCCCATTATAATCCCGCCGTAACCCTGGCATTTTGGCTGCGCGGGAAGCTGCCGGCCAATGAGGTTGCCGGGTATATGACTGCCCAATTACTCGGCGCGATTGCTGCGGTGCAGTTAGTTCACTGGTTTGCCGGCAACTATTTTACCGTAACTGCTGCCGCCGGGTTTAGTAGGGCGCTTACCGCGGAAATTCTTTTTACACTGGTATTATGTTTTGTCATTCTCACGCTTGCCACAGCTAAGCGAATGGCGGGAAACAATATTTACGGGTTGGCGATTGGTTTAACCGTCACTGGTGCTGCATATACGGTTGGAGACGTCTCCGGTGCTGCACTGAATCCGGCTGTTGGCATCGGACCGATGTTCATGGATGTACTCTTCAATAATGGCAACTGGGCGAATTTACCGCTTTATACGATTGGGCCCTTTGCGGGAGGAGCGCTTTCTGTCGTGTTATTTAAATATTTTAATCCGGAAGACTAAATGATAGCGTCTATTGCGGTATGAATTTTCAACCGAAAAAAGTATTCACCCCGGCGGAAGCAAAAAACACGCTGCCACTGGTAAAAAAGATCGTGAAGGACATTCTCGATCTTAGCCACGAAATAAATGCCTTAACGACAATGGCGGGTGAGAATGCCGCTGAACATCCGCAAATTGCCGAGAAAGTCGCCAGCCTGAAATCATATTTCCTCGAACTGGAAAACCTCGGCTGCTATTACAAGGACTGGGGATTTTCCATCGGGTTGGTCGATTTCCCGGCGATGATTGACGGCGAACTGGTTTTCCTCTGC
This sequence comes from Calditrichia bacterium, assembly GCA_030430345.1. The sequence goes on from JAUIFT010000260.1 coordinate 2,997, forward strand.
TGGCGCAGCGATGAAGAAGATATCGAATATTATCATGGTATTGCCGCCGGATACGCCGGGCGAAAAAAGTTGCCGCCGGAGAATGATGCATGAACAAGTAGGAAGCGAACGATGAAGTTATTCCACAAAATAATTGGTGAAGGAAAGCCTTTAATCATTCTGCATGGATTATTGGGGACCTCTGATAACTGGTATAGTTTGGGACGGCAATTTGCCGAAAACTATCAGGTGATTCTGGTCGATCAACGGAATCATGGGCGTTCCCCGCATAATCCCGCCTTCACTTATTCTGATTTGGTTGGGGATCTCAATGAATTGATGCAAGATCTCTCCATCCGCGAAGCGATGATCCTCGGGCATTCGATGGGGGGGAAAGTTGCTATGAGCTTTTCCCAGTATTATCCGCAAAAAGTGGAAAAGCTGGTGGTGGTTGATATCGCCCCGAAGAAATACGAATCGCCGTATTTTAAAGGCTTGATAGAGATCTTAATGAATCTCGATCTGCCCTCACTGAAAAGCCGTCAGGAAGCGGATGAATTAACCCGGGAGGCCATTCCCGATAAAGCGGTTCGGCAGTTTCTCCTGAAAAATATGAAGCGCGGTGAGCAGAATGATTTCACCTGGAAACCAAACCTGCCGGTGCTCTATCAGCAGGCGGAAGTCATTGCCGGGGATGTTATCAATTATTCAACATATGATAAACCGACCCTTTTCGTGCGAGGGGAAAAATCCAATTATATCCAGGGCGCGGATATTGCCGATATTCAGGAAAAATTCAGCAACGCCGCTATCGAAACTATCCCCGGGGCCGGGCATTGGGTGCATGCCGAGGCACCGGCTGCCTTTATGCAAGTGGTACAGAAATTTCTTGCCCGGTAAAGAAGTAACATTGAACGTAATTTTAGCTGTCATCGCGGGGCGCTTTTTGCCGAAGCGATCTCTTTGTTGTACCTTGAGATCGTTTCGCCGCTATACTCCTCGCGATGACGGACTCTCAAAAAGGGCATGTTTAGCAATACATTCAAATTGCTGGAGAAAAAATGGCAGATAAAGACAAGCAAGGCGGAGGTGTCCGCTATGAGAATGTCGACCAGGCATATCTTGATCAGCGGCAGTTAAAGAAAAAAGCGAATTGGGTGATGCTCTGGGCGCTGGGGGTTGGGGCGGTCATTTCCGGCGACTATTTCGGCTGGAATTTTGGGCTGTCTGTCGGTGGTTTTGGGGGATTGCTGGTGGCAACCATCGTCATCGCGATTATGTATGTTTGCATGGTGTATTGTATCGCGGAGCTATCGACGGCTTTGCCCCATGCCGGGGGATTCTATTCTTTTACGCGCCAGGCGTTTGGTCCCTGGGCGGGGTATTTGGTGGGGATTACCGATACGATAGAATATGTCATTACCCCGGCAGTCATCGTTGTCGGCATCGGAGGATATTTGCATGCATTGCTGCCCGGCGTGCCAACCTACTTCTGGTGGTTGCTGGCCTACGCGTTGTTTGTCGGTATCAATATTAAAGGGGTAGAGTTGACCCTGAAAGTTGGTCTGCTGGTGACTTTGTTAGCGATGGCGGTGCTGTTGATTTTTTATGGCGGGGCAATATTTTCCGGGGCATTTCGCTGGGAGCTGCTGTTTAATGTGCCGCCGGATCCCGGTCAATCTGCTTTTTTACCAAAAGGGTATTATGGTATCTTTGCTGCCCTGCCCTTTGCCATCTGGTTCTATCTGGCGATTGAGCAATTGCCGTTGGCGGCGGAGGAAACCGTCGATGTGGTAAATGACATGCCCCGCGCATTGATCCTCGGCATCGTCACTTTACTCGGGCTTTCCATCTTTACCCTGATCCTCAATAGCGGGGTGCATGGCGGGGCGGCAGCGATTGGCGCTTCGGAGGCACCGCTGGCGGATGGATTCGAAGCAGTCTTTGGCGGTGGAGCGACAACAACGCTGCTTACATTGATTGCCCTGACTGGCTTGATTGCCAGCTTCCATACGATCATTTATGCCTATGGGCGGGTGCTGTTTGCCCTTTCCCGCGCCGGCTATTTCCCCCGCTGGATTTCCGTTACCGGCAAGCAAACCCATACTCCGCATTACGCCTTAATTCTCGGCGCAGGCATCGGACTGGTTTGCGCCTTTCTGATCGATCAAATGAGCGAAGGCGTGGTTGGCGCGGCCTTGTTGAATATGGCTGTTTTCGGCGCTGTGATCTCCTACGCTATGGTGATGCTATCCTACATCAAGCTAAAGCATAGCCGTCCGGATCTGGAGCGCCCCTATAAAAGTCCGCTGGGACTCGCCGGGGCC
>JAUIFT010000261.1 GCA_030430345.1 Calditrichia bacterium
ATTGATCACAGCATCGAAAGTTAGCGATCTGGCAGTATTGACGCAGTAAATTGCCGGTAGTTGCAGGTGGACTTGTTGCGCCGTCTTCGCCTTGTTCAGAACGGTTAATATCCTTTCTTCTGTGTCGGAGCGAAGATAGGCGTAAATGTCCGTATCAACACATAGCGGTTCAAAATCACCGCGCCGTAAAGCAGAATGGTGCTTGCGTAAATGGATCAATTCCCGGACGGCTTCTAACATCTTACGTTGATGCTGATTCAATTCCCTGCCAAATTTCATCGGTCGGCGATTGTCCGGGTCGCCAGTGCCGGTCAGTCCAATTTCATCGCCATAATAGATGACGGGAATGCCCGGGATTGTTAGCAGATAGGAGAGATATAGCCGGGCGCGTTGATAGCTGTCCGGGTGGTCTACCTGGGGAGGATTCGTCCAGGCCAATGCATTCGGGTTTTCCGTTGAAAGCGTTATGTCCTGGTCTGCAAAAGCCATGAAGCGGATTTGATCATGGCTATCCATCAAATTACCCATCAGGTGATTGACCCCATAAACTTCATGGGTGCGCTTCAGCTCGTCATCCAGACTGATAAAACTCGCTGCTGAATCAAGAAATACATAACGCGCGGTAAAAAACAGGTTGAAATTAAACTGTCCATCCAGCTGTCCATTGTTGACGTAATCGCCGATAAGTTCATATCCCCCGAAAGTCTCTCCAATCTGAAAACTTTTCTTCTGCCTGGGGGCATCATAGTCGCTGCGAATCTTCCGGGTTAATGCCCGCCAAAAATTATTCGGAATGTGTTTAACGGCGTCATGACGGAAACCATCAATTCTCAACGCTTTAAGCCACCAGAGGGCATTTTCCGTCATTGCGGTAACCGCTGCATCGGAATTTTGATAATCGAAAGAGGGGAGAAAGGGATCAAACCAGGTGGTAAGGCGATGCGCATCCCAAAAGCCGACATTCATTTTGCCATTGGGAAGATATAAATCGCTAAACCATTCCGGATGTTCCTGGTAAAAGGGATGAGAGTCATGGGTATGATTGGCAACAAAATCCATCAACACTTTCTGGTTGGAAGCATGCGCCTTCCGGACAAGACCTTGAAGCATTGCTAAATCACCAAAGCGGTCGTCTACCTGCCGGGGATGCGTCGGCCAGTATCCATGGTAGGCGGAAAAGGTACGCCCATTGGACACCTCCGAATGGTGCGGATTCTGGTTAACCGGCGAAATCCAAAGCGTATTGATTCCCAGTGAATCAAAGTAACCTTCGTCCATTTTGTTCAGAACGCCCTGCAAATCACCGCCATAATAATTCACCAAATCGGGCATAGGCGCATCAGTAACCTTGCGATTGTTTGTGCTGTCTCCATCGGAAAAACGGTCGATCATCAAGGAATATATTATTGCATCCGCCCAGACAAAATCTTCTCTTTGCCTGCCATCAGTAAGATGGAACGTTTGAAAATTAGTCGCCGTGCCGTTTTCACTGATTGCGACCCGCAGCACCGTTTCTCCATCGAATGCATCGCCGTGAGTGGATATGCGAAATGTGCGTTCGTCCAGTATCTTTATATGCCCGTCGGCCAGGGACAAATTGTTTTTTAGTGCAATGATATCATCCGCAATCAGGGAGTAATTACTGTTTTCATTGTCATAGTGAAAGGTGAGACTATTCTCAGCTTGCCCGGTGGCGAGAAGCCGCAAATGTTTTTGTTCGCTGGAAAGCGGGTCCACGATCAGGATGGAGTTATAATCGCCATAAGGATTGGTTATCTTTTTGGGATTGAGCGGATCATGAAATTCCAGACTGTCCTGAAAAAATTTGTATTCATATCTGCCTGGTGCGATTAAAAAACGAATCGAATACGTGCCATCCATATCAGGGTCGTTTAAGGGCATTGTGCCGCGATCCCACTCGTTGAAAGTGCCGATCAATGTCAAATTTTCCGGCTGATTGGCCGGGCGATATTTTAGCGTTTGCCACTGACGGAATTTTACTTTTAGCGGAATTTCATAGTTCGCGCCCTGAAATTGAAAAGGGACAAGGTAAAGGCCGCTGGCCGCGGGAGCAGCTTCCAGGATCAACTTTTGCGAATCTTTCAGATACTTTACCTGCACATCCTTAAGATTACCCGGGAGGAAAGATGAGTAGTCCTGCGCATAAAACAGGTCGCCAACTTCAACTGTGTCGGTTTCGCCGGCATCAAGTTTCAATAGGGGGATCAGATCTTCGACAGGTGCAGCTTTTGCAACCGGGGGAAACAGCAATCCTCCGATCAACAAAGATAAAAATGCAATACATTTTATATGACGATGAAGCACCTGAAAAAACTCCTTAAATTGATTTGCCGGCAAAAATACCAATTGCGGCAGCGATTACACCAAGAATGACACTGGCAACAATATAGATAAGCGCTTTCGCAATTGCCCCGGATTGGAGCAATGCCAACGATTCATTGGAAAATGTGGAAAAGGTTGTAAATGCCCCAAGCAATCCCACTGTTAAAAACAATTTCAAATGCGGATTAAAAACATGGTTGTCAAAAATGCCCGCTAAAAGACCGAGCAAGAAAGATCCCAAAATATTAACAAAGAAAGTGCCAAAAGGATAATTGCCATGAACCAGGGCATTTGCCCACCCGGATATCCAAAAGCGCAGCACTGCGCCGGCAAAACCTCCCAACCCAATTGCCCAAAATTGCATCATGCAACAAAATCCCGCCTATCTAGCGTTTTTCAATTAGAATCATACCGCTTGAAGAAGGGAGCTTTATACTGCCAAGGCTTTTGTACGTCTTTCGTTCCGCTTCATTTTCGGTATTGTAGACTTTGTTGCCATCGGCAAGCAACTGCCAAACGGATGTACTTTTTGGCAACTTCACTGATCGCGATGTATGGGGATTGCCATTGATTGCCACAACAATGCGTTCATCTGCCAGTGTAATTGTATAAACGAGTAGAAGCGTATCTGTCGTTTGGGAAAACTTAAAATTTGCTGGCGCTGCATAGCGAAAGGCCCGGTGTTTTTGGCGTAAATCGAGCAAGCCCTGGTAGTAAGAGTGCAATGATTCGTTCAGGCTTGCATGATCAAAATTCAACCAGTTCGTTTCATCATCTTTGTCATAGCTGTTATGGTCGATGTGACCCCAGGCGGAGTCCAGCTCTGTGTTACGGATAATTTTGCTTCGTGCAAACTCCTGTCCGGAATGCAGCATCACTGGTCCCTGGCTGACCAGAAGCGCCAGGGCAGCAAGTTTGTTGAGCTTTAATTGCGCTTTCGTTAATTGGGCATGCTGATCGACATCGGTGATGCGGGTATCTGCGTTAACCTCGCCAAGCGCCAGACGAATAAAGTCTCCGAGTGTATGGTCGTCATGGGATTCCAGGTAATTGACCGAGTGGCGAACGTCGTTAAAAATACCGCCATGTTCCCGCAGGGTGCCCATCATATAGTTTTCAAGATTTTGCCGGTTGGTGCCGCGTTTAATTTGACCAAACGCAAAACCGCGGTCATCAATCGGGTTCCAGCCTTTAATGCCATTGCGTATCTGGTCATTCCAGGATGCCCATCCGATATCCGAGAATTCACCGGGATTGTAGCCACCGCCGCCCCAGGGCTCGGCGATTAAAACGACGCCAGGATTAATCTTGCGCGCTTCATGGTAGATTTGCTCACAGGTTTCCCGGTCGATCATTGCTGCCAGGTCAAAGCGAAAACCATCCACCTGGTATTCAGTCATCCAGTGTTTTACACTTTCGAGTATCATCCGCCGGGCCATCGGCCGCTCAGTTTTGAAATCGTTGCCACAGCCACTGGCGCTGCGAAAACTGCAATCTTCATTTAAACGGAAATAGTAAAATTTGTCGATGTACTTGAAGGGATTGTAGTCATATTGAGAGACATGATTGTAGACAACATCGATGATTACTGCAATGCCTTCCTTGTGAAACTCCCGCACAAGTGTTTTAAATTCTTTCACCTGCCGGCCATCGTATCCGTTGTAGTTACCGGGCGTCATATTTCCACCACTGGCGTAGTAGGATTCCGGGGCGAAAAAGTAGCTGGTCATATATCCCCAGTGGTTCCGGGCGTAAGGATTCCAGGTATTGTATACCGGTGCATCAGGGTCGCGGAAAGGGACTTCGATGTTGCCGAAATCATGAATGGGCAATAATTCCACAGCATTGATGCCCAATTCCTTGATGTAGTTTATGCCGCCTTTTTTCCCTTTTTGAACCAAACCCAGATAGCTGCCGCGAATGGCTTCATCGACGCCGGAGGAGGGATGCATGGTCATGTCCCGCACATGCATTTCATAGATCGCCAAATCCTGGTAAGGAATATTCAATGGACCGGTATTTTCCCAGTCAAAATCGCCGGCAGGCAAGATCAGGGTTTTCGACGGATGGGTATAATGATTTTGGCTGACAACGGCCGGGCTGTACGGATCTGCCAATACCAGGGTGGAATCAAAGATCTCCCCTTCACCGGTGGGGCCGGCCACGCGATAACCGTAGAACTTGCCGGTCCAGTCTTCACCCGTAAAATATTCCCAAACCCCATCGACGTCACGTTTCATCTCAAAGCTTTTACCATGAGAGTCGTCATGCTTGTCGAAAACAACCAGGCGCACTGAAAGGGCGCGAGGTGCAAACAGGCGAAAAACCAGCTGACCGTTCTCCCGCTGATAGCCAAGCGGTTTGTCGGAATAGAGCTCGTCCAGTATGCCATCCGGTTGCAAGAAATATTTCTCGCCATTCGGAAAGGTGAGATAGTAGTGAGTGTCCAGGCGAAAAGGATGTTCGCTTTCAACGATAATCCTGGTTTGTCCGGTAATGTCAGTCTTCAGGAAGTCGATTTTGTGAATATTGATAGATGGCGAAAGTGAAAATTCCCCGGGAGCTTCTTCCTGAAAAACGCCGTTAACCAGCACCTCTGCCTTGTTACTCGCCTGGAGTTTGCTGATTAATACCTGGTAGGGTCGTTCCTGTGCCTGAATTGAATTCGCATGAGGAGACATGCTCATAAAAATCCCCATTATTAAAATACGCAATAAATAATTTCTCATATCAACCGTACTAATGTTTAGGTGTTGTAAAAAATATAAGATCGCAATATAATAGACGATTGCTCTTTCCCGAAACGATTTTTTTGCTGAATGCCTAATTTCTTAAGGAGTAAACAAAAGGCTTTACATTCTTTCCGTTTGTAGTTAAGATTTGAAATCGTCTGTTAGATGTATCGAAAAGAGGTGCTACCTTGAAAATGAGCATGAAACCCAGTTTGCCGGTTG
>JAUIFT010000262.1 GCA_030430345.1 Calditrichia bacterium
TTTCTGGTAGTCCATCCGGTCGGCATTGTTCACATCGTATTCGTCATATTCATCATAAAAATCGCGGGTCGCGGGATCTCGCTCCACAACAGTTTCGGAAATATCTTCCTTGTTTCGCCGATTGCTGATAAAGTCAGCAATCTTCCCATCTTCAGTGCGGGAAATTGGTTTTTCCTGATCAGGATCACGGGTATCCACCTTAAACCAGTTAACTGCATCAATCGCAAGATCGACATGGTCTGTCGTGTAAAACCAGCCGCGCCAAAACCAGTCCAGGTCTACGCCAGAAGCATCTTCCATCGTGCGAAAAAGGTCCGCCGGAGTGGGATGCTTGAACATCCAACGGTGGGAATATTCCTTGAAAGCGAAATCAAACAACTCTCGCCCCAGGATCGTTTCCCGGAGAATATTCAACGCCGCTGCCGGTTTTGCATAGGCATTATTACCAAACTGGTGGATTGTTTCCGAATTGGACATGATCGGGGAAATATTGTCTTTGCTGCCCTTCATGTAATCGGTAATTTTATAAGTGGGACCACGGCGGGAAGGAAAATTCCGGTCCCATTCCACTTCCGTCAGGTATTGCAAAAAGGAATTCAAGCCTTCATCCATCCAGGTCCACTGCCGTTCATCGGAGTTGACAATCATCGGAAAAAAATTATGGCCGACTTCATGAATAATTACCCCAATCATCCGATATTTGGTGCGTTCGGAATAGGTGCCGTCTTTTTCCGGGCGGCCGTAATTGAAGCAGATCATCGGGTATTCCATGCCAATTCTCTTGGTGTGCACAGAGATCGCAACTGGATAGGGATAGTCAAATGTATACTTCGAAAAAACCCGCAATGTGTGGGCAACCACCCGGGTCGAATATTGCTCCCAAAGCGGATTGCCTTCCTTCGGATACAATGACATCGCCAAGACAGTGCGATCCCCGAAACGAACCCCCTGCGCATCCCAGATGAATTTTCGGGAACTCGCCCAACCGAAATCGCGCACGTTTTCCGCATGGAAGACCCAGATCTTTTTCGATTTACTGCGGGACGATTCATTGCGGCGTGCCTCATTTTCGGTAATGATCAGCACCGGTTCATCGGATGCTTTCGCTTTCCGGAAACGGGACATCTGCTCCCCCGTCAACACATCATCAGGGTTTTGCAGTTCGCCGGTCGCGGTCACCACATGATCGGCAGGTGCCGTTATACTAACCTTGTAATCACCAAAGCCGAGAGTGAATTCTCCCCGGCCAAGGAATTGCTTGTTTTGCCAGCCATAAACTTCATTATACATCGCCATTCGCGGATAAAATTGGGCAATGGCATAGATATAATTATCATCTTCCGGAAAATATTCGTAGCCGGAGCGCCCGCCCATTTTCATACGGTCATTTATGTTATACCACCATTTTACCTTGAACGAATAAGTGGTATTGGGCTGCATCGGCTGCGGTAAATCGATACGCATCATCGTTTTGTTAATGACGTAATTCAGATCCTGATCATTTCCATCCTTTACATGATCGATCTTAAACCCACCGTCAAAATCGAGATGGAGCCTGCTAAAATCCCGGAAGCTGATGCTGTCGCTTATTTCCATCGTTTTGGTGAGATAGCTGTCGGCATCTTTCGCGCGAACATTTTGGTCCAATTGCACCCAGAGGTAGCTCAGAACGTCCGGAGAGTTATTATGATAAGTGATTGTTTCATTACCGTAGATGCGCTGGTTTTCATCATTGAGTTCCAGTTGAATATCATAATCCGCCCGTTGCTGCCAATATTCATGCCCCGGGGCGCCGGCCGCATTGCGATAGGCATTCGGGGTAGGCAGGTCCTGTTCCAGTTGCCGGAATTTATTGCGGTTGACGTTCTCCCGTTCTCCCGTCCGTTCCTTCAGACTCTTCTGCTGCGCCTCCAGGGAAATCGGCAAAATTGTAACAACCAGAATTGCTGCAATCATCAAAGCAGTATTAGATAACTTCAAATGATGTCTCCATAATTTATTTGTGGTGGATTACAAATTTTATTGGTTGATTGTACCACTGAAAAGTGCGGAGAATCGACGGTCATGAAATGATAGATCATTTCCGCCAGGAAGTTAGTATACGCTAAATCAGGTTAATAATGAAACGAACGCTTAATTTTCCGGCACTTATTTTATTCATCGGTTTTTCGCTATTTATTTTTTCTAACGGTGTAGCGCACCCCTTTTATGTTTCCGTTTGTCAGATCGATTATAATAGCGATACCAATTCACTGGAAATCACCCTCAAACTTTTTACTGACGACCTGGAATCTGTGCTGGCAAAGAACGATGCTGAAGAACTGCATCTTGGCTCGGAAAAGGAAGCGGAAAGCGCGGACTCACTCATCTCGGCATATATCGCTGAGAAGTTAACCATTGCGGTTGAGGGAAAGCAACAATCCTGGGAATACCTGGGCAAGGAAACAGATATCGAGGTAACCTGGTGCTATCTGGAGATAAGTGATGTGCCGGCGTTCCGGAAATTGGAAATTGACAGTCGGATATTCCTGGCAAAGTTTGAAACACAACAAAATATTATTCACGTGAATACCGGTACAGAAAAGAAAAGCCTTTTACTGCAGCGGGGAGAATCTTCCGGGGTGCTAACGTTTCAGTAATTACCAGGCGCTGATACAAAGGCATAAATTTGATGAAAATTTTTCACTTCGATTTTCGCCCGATGAGTGCGGCGGATTTACCGTTACTTCTGGAGTGGCTGCAACGCCCTCATCTGCAAGACTGGTGGCACGGCGAAACCTCGCTTAAAGATGTGCGCCGGAATTATCTCCCTGCCCAAGAGGATTTTGACACTGCCCGTCCTTACATTGTATATTTGAATGGCGATCCGGTAGGATATATCCAATACTATCGCGTCGCTGAAGGTAAACAGGAGTGGTGGCCGGATAAGCCCGGTGCCGGCGTGCTCGGTATCGATCAGTTTCTCGCGGATGAGAATCAATTAAACCGGGGGATCGGGACAGCGATGATAACACAGTTCACAAGGTTGTTGATGAAAGATTTCCGAATACAGGAAATTCGGGTCGATCCCCATCCGGACAATATCAGAGCGATACGGGCTTTTCAGAAAGCGGGCTTCCGGGAAGTCGGACCGATTACAACACCGGATGGGCCAGCGTTGATGATGATTTTGCGCAGGGATTATTCGGAGAATACCTGATAAAACATAAAAAGCTAGCTGTTTTCAATGTCCAATATCCAACATCAATGATCAATTTCGAAGTACGTAGCTATTTCAATCCGGAACTATCCGGTTTAAAAACTCGCTAGCTCCGAATATTTAGTATGATGGGCAGGGTAAATTCTATTTTAACTGTATTAGGATATAATTAGAATAAAAAACAATACCAATTAGTCCTAATTAGTTTTATATTTTTATTTCACCTAAATCAAAAGGGATAAAAATGGGGAATACATACCTATCTGTGCCAATGTTATCGAAAGTTGCGCAACGGTTTAAGATATTAAGTGAGCCGATTCGGCTTCAGTTAATAAATCAGTTACAAGTAAATCATGAATTAAGTGTTAGTGAATTGGTTGAAGCGACCGGCCATAGTCAGGCGAATGTAAGCAAGCATTTGACCCTGATGGCCCGCGAGGGGATTCTCAGCCGAAGAAAAGACGGCCTTCTAGCTTATTATTCTATTACAGACCCGACGATTAACGAACTATGCACTTTGGTCTGCGGTCGCATCCTGGAAGAAGCCACTGAAAATCAGAAGCTTCTTCAGGAGTAAATTATCACCTGGTCTTTCGGGGAAACTAAGCGTTTCCCTGGGCGGCTTTTCTTTGACGAACAGATACTCTTACACCATAGAGAAATGTGCCGATAATTATACCTGCGATAGTAAACAGAGCGCCCATTTTTCCTTCTCCCATCATCGCCAGCACTGTACCAGGACATGCGCCTGCCAATCCCCAACCCATTCCAAAAATTAGAGAGCCGGGAATCAGGTCTGATTTATTGGGTTTACCGATAAAGGCAATCGGCGCCTGATCCATCATGGATTTCACTTTAAATTTTTTGAATAACCATACGCCAATAGCACCGACCGTCGCCGCAGTTGCAATAATCCACAGAAGCTGTAAATCTTCAAATAAAAATAACTTTGCATAAAAATCGTAAGTTGTCGCGCCTGCCCGGCTCAGCAGAAAACCAAATAGTGTACCGAATAATAAAAAGCTGTATTTTTTCATGTTTTTATGTCCTTAAAAAATTAAAGTATTCCGAATAAAACCTGCACCATAATTATGCCACCGACAAAAAATCCTGCGCTGGCCAAAATGCTCGGGGGATTGAGCATGGACATACCGGCAATTGAATGCCCACTGGGACAACCACCAGCCATGCGGGAACCATACCCAATCATTATTCCCCCTAACAGTAAAACACCGCCTTTTGCCCAAAGGCTTTCCGGAAATACTGAATCATACATCTCCCCCAGGGAGAAACTCATCACAACATCGCCGGGAGATGTTACAGCAGACAAAAAACCTCCCAACGGCAGCCCGAGAATAAACCATAGCTTCCAGTTATTTGCCTCTCCAAAAATACCTTTATGAAAATAATCTGTTTTACTAACCATGCTGCAAACACTATTATATCCGCTGGAAACCCCCAACGTTTTACCGGTAACGAACCATTGGAATAACAGGTAAACGCCAATAGCCAGTCCGCCTACCCAACCTTCCCAAACAATTACTTCGGTCATTTTTTCCCCAATTTGCTTAATTGTTCTTTATTGGATTACTGTATAACAACAATATTCCACTCTTAACTAAAAAAAGTATAATTATTAACACCAAAGAAATTTAAGATGCTTTATTTTCACTTTATCCTTAAAAGATCTAAAGCGCAAGCAGAAGAGTCAACTACATAACGATTCGGTAATTAATGCGATTATTCCTCGAATTTCAAGATTATTTTTGATTTTTTAACCTATTGTAAAAAAAATGCTTGTATATCCCCTGAATCATGAATTAATATAATTTAACTGTCTATGGAGTAGTTTTTTTCACCAAATATTTTACGCAATTGGTTTCTTTTATCCAACCGCCATCTTTTGGGCGGATATAACCTGTTGCTACTATAATCATCTCGTTCCGGAAGTACTTTTCTGAAAATGCCGGCCAGAGGGAGTAATTATATTTCCCTAAACGCCGGTCAAAGTAAGTCTATTTCGAGTCTTCCGGTTTTTCCTGTCTTCCCCGGGAAAAGCAGTATTGTATTGCACAATTAATGATAATCTGCG
>JAUIFT010000263.1 GCA_030430345.1 Calditrichia bacterium
GGGATTCCAGATAGTAAAAGAGCAGCGTCCCTAAAAATCCGCAAACAATCGCAGCGTTTACCTGCCGGGCTGTTGCCCCGGGAATGAAAACCGCGATAACCGGTAGAAATACTGTTGTCGTCAGTATCCCGGAGGAAAGATAAAAGATGTCCAGCAATGAGTCAGTATTCAGTGAATATATATAAGCCGCAGCGATCGCAGCGACGGACATCCAACGGGAGAAAGTATTCAACCGGGCCGGTGACCAGCTTTTTTTTAGCTGTGGTTCGGCGAGGTCGTAGGAAGCGGAGAGCGCGACCACATTGCCGCAGGTATCGACGGTAGACATTGCCGCGGCGACCAACCCGATTCCCAGCAACACGCTTAACCAGGACGGGGTAAAATCCGTCATCAAAGCATTGAATATTAACGCTCCTTCCCCCAGCCGTTCCGGCGTAACGCCATCCACCGGCGGATAGAGCAGCAAAGCAGACAAGCCGATAACCATCGGTAAAATACCCACAAAAATCAGCGAGTTAACCCCGGCAATCAGAATACCTTTCCGGGCTTCTTTATCGGATCTCGCTGCCTGCATGCGAATCCAGATATCGGTTTCCACCAACCAACCGGGTAGATAGGCAAGAAAAGTCATCGCAATAAAAGCAATACCCGGGGAGAAATACCAGGGTATTCCTTCCACGGCGTTTGGGGCCAGCCGGGTTGCGGTAAGAAAATCCGTGTCGCCGGAAAGCGTTCCGAGCGCATGCCAACCGACTATCGCCATCACAGTTACAAACAATGCCACCAGGGCAAACTGAATTTTATCCGTGGAGACAACCGCTTCGAAACCACCGGTAAAGCTGTACAGTGCGACAACCAGGGCAATCAGAAACAGTGTGCTCTTTACCGATATTTCCAGGAAGGGCGCAATGGTGATTCCAGCCGCATAAATTTCCGCCCCGGCCCAAACAATGAAGACAAAAATCAGCGCCGGTGCCAGGAGCTGCCGGCTGAATGTGCCGAACTTTTTTTCGATTAACTCCGGTTGGGAAAATGCTTTTAGCTTACGAAACATCGGTGCCAGCATCCAAAAACCAGCCATTGTCAACAGCCAGGGGATGATCAACAGCCAGGCCGCTCCAATACCGTACCAGTAAAACAACTGCACGCCATAAACGCAGGACCAGCTAATCGACATCATGCTGGCGGAAATCGATAGCCCGGACGCCCACCCGGAAAGGTTTGTATCTGCTGCCCAAAAGGCACGGTTATCTGCCGTCACTGCCTGCCCGCGCCGCCGCTTCCAGATATAAAATCCCATACCGACAACAAGTCCGCTGTAGCTCAAAAATGCCAGCCAATAGTACAAACCGGTTTCGCTCATAAACGCCTCATAATTTTAGAAACTGAGTTTACGGGTTCGGCAGGTAATAATCAAATGGCATGTGATTCGAAATTGGATTGTTCTTTGCTCGTTATCCGTTGTTCGCTTGCAACAGAGATGGGTTCATCATTTATCCGGCATGGCGGTATGGGAACAGATATTTTAAAGGCAAGAAATAAACGTGGCAATCAGGCGTCAGTTGCTTTAACTACAACAACGGTAAGATCGTCATGCTGGTGGGTGTTTTCCGAGAATCGGTTAACGGCGGCGATAATGTGGTCACGAATTCGCTTCGCGCTGTTGTTGCTGGATTCGCTGAGCAAATCGAAGAGCTGTTCATCACCGAACTCATCGCCGGTGATGTTATGCGCCTCGGTAATGCCATCGGTTATAAACAGGAAGATATCGCCGGTTTCGTAAGCAATCTCTTCTTCCTCCAGTAAATTCTCAAAGCGGTTCGATCCGGTCAGCCCCAGGCCCATGCCCTTTGGCGTCAGCATAGAAACGACGCCGGTTTTCGCTTTATAATAGAATACCGGTGAATGGCCGGCACGGGCAAAGTGCAGGCGGCGTTGCTCCGCTTTGAAGGAAGCGCCGACAGCAGTAATAAATGATTGTTTTTCCAGATCGTTGATCAACAGTTGATTGGCGCGAATGAACAATTCCCGCGGCGTCAAACCGAAGTGACTGAGCGAACGCATAATTCCCTGCACTTTCGACATATAAAAGGCCGCCGAAGTCCCTTTGCCGCTCACATCCCCCACAACAATCATTATTTCCCCGACTTTCCCGTTCAGGTAGTCAAAATAATCCCCACCGACTTCCTGGGCGGGAATGGAAATGCCGGCAATATCCAGTCCGTCAATTTTCGGATGTGTTTGCGGCAGTGAAGAAATTTGAATTCTGCGGGCGATTTCAAGTTCATGGCGCAGGCGTTGCTGTTCGGCACGTTCTTCATAGAGAAAAGCATTCTCGATCGCCACCGCCGTTTGCTTGGATACCGCCGCCAGAAAAACCAGGTCTTCTTTATTAAAAGGGGATTCGGAACGTTTTTCGCCAACAACCAATACACCGACCAATTGATTCTTCGAACGAATGGCAATGATATGGCGGAAGCCGGCATCCATAAAGGGCCCCTGAATATCTTCCGGCAGGTAATCCGCGCTAAAGCGGTAGTCCGCCCGGTTCCGCTGTATCAAACGAATCATCTGCTGATCGATATTCTTATGAAAACCCGCCCATTTTTCTTCCGAAATCCCATACACCGCACTGCCGCAGGATTCAGTCTCATTCCGGAAAAAAAGCACTCCAACCTGGCGGAGCTGCATTAATTCGGCCAATTTCTTCACGATACCTTCGGCGAGATCTTCCTGCACTGTAAACTGGGCATTCATCACTTCTCCCAGTTCGGTGGTGGCCCGGCGGTAATCATATTCCGTACGATCAAACTTCTTATCAATAATCTGCTGCCCCCGGCGGCGGGTTCTCAGAAAAAACCAAAGCAAACCGATGGTCATCAGGATTATGACGCCCTTCTCCATGGAATTCTTCTCTTCCGGATCCAGGGGCTGGTCCAGAATTTCAATCGAAGCGCCTTCGAACTTGACATTGGGTAAATCAAGGTCTATGCCCGGAAGCGCATAAAGGACATTGAAGAGAATAAACACCAGTGAAAGCAACCAGATGATGGAAACAATATTATACTGGATGTTTCGTCTTACCCGTAAATCCATATCCAGCAAACGATAGTGTCCGATGGTATAAAGATAAGCCAATGGTATCAGTGCGAGTGAGAAGCTGAAAGCCATACTAAAGATCAACAATGAGCGATCATTGTTTTCCAGCATCCCGGTGTAAAGCATAAATACCATGAAAGCGACGTTAAATAGTGCAACTAACCAGCCGGTTCTGTTGATAATCCGGTTCAGCTTTTTGAACTCTGTGGATGAATACCTCCAGAGAATCATCACCGTGACTATAAAAAAGAGTAAAATCGTTATCGTGCCGATTTGTACGAAATTCAAATTTCCCCAAAGCGCTGGCACAAAAAATAACATCGGCAGCAAGTAGGCTACCCAAAGCACCCATTTTCGCCAATTATTACTGATACGTTCCTGCGGAAAATAAAAGCTGATATGCAGGGCCAGGGGCAGGATCATCAGGAAGGATGCCAGTTTCAAAAAATTGGTAAATGACTGCACCCAATCGTCAAACTTGCCGCTCTGATAAAAGACCATTAAAAAGAAGCCAATCGCTAGAAATCCCCAGCCGATCAGGCGCGCAGCTGTATATTTTGGCCGTTGTAATGCAATAAAAGCGCCACTGGCAACAAATAATAATCCACATAGAAAAACCAAAACCGTCGCTAATTGAATGCCGATTGTCGCCAGAATAACATTTTTGGAAAGAATTTGATTCTTGCGAAGAATTTCGTAATTGATCGATTTCCCCGCCCGGGCATAACGCATAATTTTGTCCGCCTCATGCCGGTCTTTGAAGCTCTGGTTGTTGATGCGCAACACCAGGTCACCGACCCGGATATCGGCGCGGTCCGATGCGCCGCCTTCGGTAACTTCTACAATGTAAACTGAAATAGGAATGGTGCGGTAAGTGCTATCGCTTAGATGAGAAATTGGCAGGGTGTAGAACAACCGCTCGGCGGTTATCGTCCGGAATACACCAACCTCCAAAACAGCGTCATCTGCCTGGGATGCCAGAAAATCTTGTAAATCCTCGGCATAATTAAAAAACTCGTCGCCGACACTTTCAATAATATCGCCAACAAGAATCGAATCCTGCCCGCCAGATGTGATCGGGTTAGTGGCATCTACAGCGATGCTGCTGAGCGGCTGAGCGGCAATATTACGGGTAACATACAAGTTTCCCCGGGTATCCCGGAAGCGATTTTCATCCGTCGAGGAAGCTGCATCGCGAAAAAAATTAACAAATGCAAGTATTACCAGCAATGCCGCTACAGCGCCAAATAAGATTCTGAAATGGTTAGGACGTTCATCAAAAAAATTCATCGCCCATACCTGTTCTTAACTGCATTAATATTTCCTTCTAATCCCCTATCTTACTTTAGACTACAGAAAAAGCCATTTGGTTGCCATAATCTCCGGTTTTTATTGAATTTTTTGGAGATATGTGATGACCGGAACATTTTATCCGTAGTCCAGCATTCAATATTAAGCCTTTACGCCGGTTTATGCAAGCATTGACTTCCTCTCAAATAATATTTCGCTTGACTTTCGCCGGCGATGGCGTTTTCTTCTGCCGGGCTTAATTTTAGGTATACTGAAGCCTGAATTCTCTATATCGATTGTCATGCATATACACTTCCGGTTTACCTGTATATACTACACCAGTTCGATATTTACGCCCGGAATGCTGCCGATATTTTTCAAACGGCGATGCTCAATAAATTATTTTATACGATGAACAAAAAAACAAGCTTGAACAATGGAAAATAACATAAGAAATATCGCGATCATTGCCCATGTTGACCACGGTAAAACTACCCTGGTAGACGAGATGCTGAAACAAGGACGCATCTTTCGGGAAAATCAAACCGTGCAGGAACGTTTTCTGGACTCAAATGATCTGGAAAGAGAGCGCGGAATTACCATCCTCTCCAAAAATATTGCCATAGACTACAAAGGCATTAAAGTAAACCTGATTGACACCCCCGGCCACGCCGACTTTGGCGGCGAAGTTGAACGCGTGCTCAAAATGGCCGACGGCGTTCTGCTGCTGGTCGATGCATTCGAAGGACCGATGCCGCAAACTCGTTTCGTTTTGCAGAAAGCGCTGAGCCTGGGACTGAAGCCGATCGTGGTAATTAACAAAGTGGATCGCCCGGATAATCGACCGGAAGAAGTATTGGAAGAAGTTTTCGATCTTTTCCTGGAACTGGATGCGGATGAT
>JAUIFT010000264.1 GCA_030430345.1 Calditrichia bacterium
TTGTCCCGCTCAATGATATCCTCATTCAAATGCACTTGCGCAAAAGCGATGACATCCTTTTTGAAGCTTAACTGCGCTTCGGTCCATGAAAAATTCATACGATCCCTGTTTACCTTCCTGTAAAACGAATACTTCCTGAAATAATGATCCTTCTAAAACAGTTATTGCGCGTTTGCGGTCGGCCCGGTAATACTTTGCCATTCCATCAATTCGCTGTTGCCGATAGCGGCAAGTTTGGTTTGCCAGTCGGATACTTCCCCATAGCTCATGTGCTTTGTGTCCGCGCAGGCCGTCCAGAATCCACCAATAATCGCCGGATCTTCGAAACGTAGCAGTCCGGAGCTGCGCAATTGCTTAGACTGCGGTGTGCCCGGCAAGGGACGGATAGCATAAGGCGTCACATTAAAGACCAGATCCGGGTTAATTGATTTTACCTCATGGTATAATTCCTCGATAGCCTCGTGTAAGCCATGCAAACTGTCATGACTATCATCCGGCAGGCCGACGATAACGCCGTAGGTAATATCCGGCACGCCGGATTCTACAATCGCCCGTACCATGGTCAGATGTTCCTGCCAGGGAAGTAGCTTCGCGTAGGATTCCCGCCCGAACGTTGGGCGCTCCGCCGGAATATATCCCTGGTAGCAACCGGTTTTACCGTCCCAGCCCCAGACGGCATTTATCAATTCGATATCGGGGGTAAGATCGCTGTTCGGAAGGCTTCTGCCGACGGTTAGCTTTTTGATCTCCAGACCATTTCCCCAGAGCACAGCCAGACCGAGTTCACGAATACCGGCCATAATCTCCAGCACTTCCTCCCGGCCGCCTTTCCAAAGCACCCGTCCGAGGAATTGATCCGACGGGCAAATAACTGATTTTGCGCCCGCTTCTTTTTGAGCGGCAAACCATTTTAAAACAGTTTTCGGACTCATTTTCCGATAACCGAGGCGATAGAGCGGGGTTTCGCAGAAATCACACTTGCGGTCGCAGCCAATATCGGCCATTACCGAACCAATTGGCAGGAGTGATTCCGGTAGTTGCGTTTCCCAATAGTCGATGCCCAGGCATTGCTCTACCACATCCTGAGAGGGGAGCGGCCAGTCTTCCGGGCTCATTGGGGGAGACTTACTTTTAAACTTTTGACCATCAGCGAGAATGACGCCGCTTAACGGTTCGCGTTGCGGTTGGCCGGTGACGTAATCCGCGATGGATAAATTCGCTGCGCCGGATTTATCCTGAACAACCGCGTATGCGCCGGCGTCCAGGTAGGGTTGCGGGTCAGCAAAAGCATCGGAGCCGCCGACAACAACCTTTGCGCCCTGCTCATTCAACTGACGAATGATCATGCAGGCCGGCTCCCGCTCCTGAATGTAGTTAATCGTCACTGCCCACATATCTGCTGAATCCGCAGACTCGGTTAATTCGCGTCCTACTACTACCTTGCGCAGTTCCATTCCCCGCCAGGTAACGGTGCCAAAATCGGTTTCTTCCGTGCCGTCTTTTAAATTTATCATTTCAACATCATAGCCGCCAGCCATTAACTGCGGCATGACAATCTGTTTGCTCACTAACGGTTCCCGCCGCCGGAGCGCGGTCCAATTATTACCATTTTCATCCAGCAATTTCAGTGCGGGAATTTCCACCATTTTTATTTTTTTCATAAACGACCTCATCTCTTCTGCGTTGAATGGAAAGGTTTCCGGTTCAGGGCGACTCGATAATTACACCTGTGGATGTTAATTGATGCACTTGCGTTTTTGCTTTTACAAAATGATAGGGGTCATGCGGATCTGCAGAAATACTCTCCAACTGGATGAGTTTCCCCAACCCTAAATCCTCAGCATAATCGAGCATCATATTCAGGGCAACCTGATCTTCCAGTGCCCAGCCGGTGGAATCAAAAACGCTGCGTTGCTGCTGGACGAAAGTGTACTGCTGGGCATTTTGCACAACTGTGACCAGTTCCGGCCCAATATCGCCGGTCGCAAGTTGCTGGCATTCGCCTTCTTTTAAGGCTTGTTCCAGAAAATCCGGGCAAACAAAACTTTTCTTCAGAAACGAGGCGGGAATTTCCACCTTGCCGGGAAAATCCGCCCCAACAGCGTTGATATGCAACCAGGGTTTGGTTTCTTCATCGGAAAAAACCGGGCCATGACCAATGCCAACGGATGTTGCCGTAACAATAATGTCCGCCTCTCTAACGAGGGTCTTCAGATCTGTTGTCCGGACGTCCACATCAAGAAAGTCTACCCGATCGGCAAAATGATTGCTAACGCCGGCGTCGATATCGTATGCCAGGGCCGAGTGAATACCAAACTCCCGGGTGAGCGCGTGCAACTGCGTCACTGCCTGAGCGCCGCAGCCAATCAATCCGACCGTTTGGGAATCCGGGGAAGCCATTAATTTGCTGGCAACCGCCGAAGCCGCTCCGGTGCGCAGCGCCGTCAGGAATGTGGCGTCTGCAAGCCCGATCAGGTGTCCGCTGGAGGTATCATAGGCGCTAATCGTCGAGAGGATCGTCGGCAATTTTCGCAAAGCGGGGTTGGTCGGGTGATAACCAACAATCTTAATGGTGGCTGCCTTGCCGGTTTCCATCACCGGCATCCATTCTATAAGCCCGATATGCGGTTCATGATAATTGAAACCGTCCCGAACCGGAATGGTCGTATTCTCTTCATCGTATTCCTGAAATGCAATGGTTAACCTGGAGATCAGATCATCCATTAATTCATGCAGGCCAACTTGTTGAATGATCGCCCGAATATCATCTATCGATAAAATTATTGTATCCATGCCTAAACGCCTCCATGCGTTTTAGTGCTAATAAAATTAATGCCTTACATCTATTTTCCGTATGACACGTTCCCGAATTTTCTGGTAAGTATTACCGTCGAAAAAAGAAGTGACCTGGGTGATTTTTATTGCTACTGGTTGTTCCTTGCCAGTGAGAGGAATCTTTTCAGCAAAAGACCAAAATGTTGCCGGTGGTTGGAACCAATTTAACCATTGCACTTTGTTCTGTCTGTGACTGTAGTTACCGGCGGTTGATTTGATGTAGTCTTCAAAACGCTTAATCATGGCCGATTCCGGGTGTCTGGCTTTTTTTTCTGCTTCCAATGCGAATATATCTCCCGGCGTTTCTGCGGCGCCTAATGCCCGGGTAATGGCAGCGGTTTGCGAGGCGCCGTAGGGGCCAACCAGTTGCGGTGTTTCTGTCAAATAATCAAAATTCCCAAAAACAAAATGGGGGTCGTAAGGCGCAAAAAAAGACGGCGGCAAATCTATCTGGCGACCCTGAGCATCGACGCCGGTCAGGCGGTAAGTATAGGCCAGGTTCGTATCGTACCAGGCTAACTTTGCCGGTTTTGCCCAATAGGGGATCGCCGCAATCAAAACCACTGATATTGCAAAATACTGCCAGTTGAAAAGCGGTGTGACAATCGGATTTTGTTTTCGCAAAAAGATAGACCAGAAAATAATTTCCAGTAATATCCATTTCCAGAAAAAGAATCCGGTTAAAACAAAAACACCGCAGTGAAAGCTGATCCAACCGATAATAAAGAACTTCAAAACTTGCAGCCGCCATAGGCAGAACAAAGCACCGACTTCAATTATGGCTGTGAAAATCACCATAATACTATCCCATTTCGAGAAAAAAATGGTCATTTCACTTAATGTCTCCACCGGTAAAAATGCCAGCCAGCCGTGTGTATATGCGTTTGCCAGAATCAAATAGACATTGCCATGGGCGAACCAGTTTAATTCCAGTTTTCCCAGTCCGGGATACCAATACTGTCCGGCAATAAGACATATTGTAAGAAATACGAAGCCAATCGGGTTTCGGATTTCCGTTAAGGCAAAAAAAATGAAATATCCGCAAAATAACAGTAAAGTGTATAAGAGCAAATTGTCCGTCGGACGATCAAATCCCGCTTGTAGGGGGTAATTGAATTGGCTGATTATTGCCACGGCTATGAGAAGGAACGGAAAAAGAAAAACCGGCCGCCAGTAAACCCCAAGGCAAAATAAAATCAGAATTAATCTATCGAGCCAATGACTTTGATTGTAATAAAAATTGATGCTATAAGTTGCGAATATCCAGGTTAGGATAATGGCAACTGCTGTGATAAATATTCGTAATGACCGGCCATGCTGAAAAGCTTGCCATTCCTGCAAAAAGTTGTTCAGGAAATTTTTACCGATCGAAACATTTTCCCCGGAGATCGTCTGCAACGAAGGCAGATTTAGTCGTGCAAATATCAAGTTTGCGGCTAGCACTCCTCCAACCAGCAATAAAAAATAACCGCTGTTTAGCAATAATTCAAAGAAAATGGAGGCCGCGAAATAACTGCGTTCCGATAATCCCGCAGTTTTGTATATAAACAGTTTTAATGTTAGGGAAATCGCTAATATCGTCCCGGTCATCATTAATGGATGATCGAGTTTGAATAAATTTAGTCGTTTAAGCGTCGTCATTTCCCTGGTTTACCTGATTCCCCTCCGAATTTTATAAGAACTGCGCCAAGGGCATCTCGATCTCAAAAGCGCGTTCGATAAACCAATAGAGTGCGATCAGGATCAACCCAACTGCGCCGGCCTTAAGGACAACAGAGCGGTAGTAGCTGATATTGCGAATAAAGAACAATACCGGAAAGGCAACACAGATAATTGCGATCTGCCCTATTTCTACTCCCAAATTAAAGCCGAAGAGGGATAGCGCCATGTGTTCCCCAAGAATCCCCAAATGCGATAATACGCTGGCAAATCCAAACCCATGAAAGAGGCCGAACCCAAAAACGACCCAACCGATTTTACCTTTAAAAATCGGAAAGATGATATCTAATGCGGCAATGGCAATCGAGATGGCAATAATAGATTCGACAATACGAGGCGGTAAATCGAGAATGCCCAGCGCTGCGATGCTCAAAGTAATACTATGGGCAACGGTGAAAAGGCTGATAATTTTGATAACATAAATTAAGGCCGGCTTAAATTCGGAAACCGGTTCCCAGCCGGATTGACGGCGATACATGACTGCCGGTAAGATCAGGGCGATGATAAAAAGAATATG
Source organism: Calditrichia bacterium (assembly GCA_030430345.1). The sequence goes on from JAUIFT010000264.1 coordinate 5,072, forward strand.
ATCAATGCCAATCCAGATATGCTTAATCCCTTGTTTAACAACGCCTACGAAGCCTTTCCAGATAGATGCATCGGTTAAATCCAAAGTTTGCAATTGAGTGTTCCTGGTGAAGGCCAGGGCAAAAATACGCTCGTTCTGGAATAAGTTTGCTTTCCAGTAATGTTCAATCACCAGGAAGGCATCATGCGC
>JAUIFT010000265.1 GCA_030430345.1 Calditrichia bacterium
AGCCTTGATTTTTCGGATGAGATTTTGGTGACCTTCGACATGGTGATAGCAAGCATCCATAGTAAGTTTGGAATGTCCGAACCGGAAGCCACGGATCGGCTTATCCGGGCAATTCAAAATCCTCATGTGACTATTCTCGGACATCCTACTGGACGACTACTTTTAGCCAGGGACGGTTACCCCATCAATCATCATGCAGTGATAGACGCCGCCGCGGAATTGGGCGTCTCTATCGAGATTAATGCAAATCCCCGCCGATTGGATTTAGATTGGCGGTTCTGCAAGTATGCCCGGGAAAAGGGATTAATGATTTCTATAAATCCTGACGCCCATCGTATTGCCGGATATGCCGATGTCGAATATGGCGTTGGCATCGCCCGGAAAGGGTGGTTAAGAAAAAGCGATATCCTCAACACTTATTCTGCAGAGGAAGTGTTGGCTTTTGCGAATAAGCGTCGCGAGTCGTAAATAAGGATTTAGGCTATTAGCAATAAGAAAGCTACCGGCTAAATGCCTGAAGACTAAATATATTTAGTGAAATCACAGTGAGGTGAGCAATATGCAAACCGCGTTTACGATCAACGAGAATCTCCTGGCATTCCTGGAAAATTTTGAAAAATTAGGATTTACCGATCAAAGCGAAGTCGTCTGCGTGGCATTAGAGCGCCTGAAGGATGAGTTTGATTTTTCTGAGGCAGAAGAAGAACCTTCCGAAGAATCCTGAATCAATTCGTCACAAACTGAGATATTTGAAAGATACCCGGTTATCTGGGATTCACGCCCGCCCCGAAGGGACTCCTTTGGAGCGAAGCACACGAAATGCGCGAGGGGGGTTAGTTTACATTTTTTTTGCGTAATTTGCATGTTTCGCGGGCAGTATAAATTTCTTTAAGAAGGGTGGTTTGCAGTACAATAAAAAAGCAGTTTCCCCAAAGCGGGAAACTGCTTTTTTATTAATGTGGTAATCTATTTACGACAATTGAAAACGAACGCGGCGCATTACGGATTCAAAATCCACGCCATCTTCCTTGGCGATTTGCAACGCTTCCCGTAAGTAGTAATCATCCAATGTTTGATAATAATCCTTTAAGTAAAGCACAACCAGATCTTCAGAGTCTTTTTTGCTCCACTCAGACCAGGGGGAATCGGATCCCATTTTCGAATTATTAATATTCTGCACAGTAATTCCTTTCTAATACATTTTTTTGAGCGCTTCCAAAACTTCCTGAAAATTACCGGCGACAACATCTGCTTGTTTCAGATGCATGGCCGTCAGGGTTGTTGTCAACGCTATGCACTTCATTCCCGCCAGTTTCGCGCTAATCACGCCGAATGGCGAATTCTCAATCGCAATACAATCGTCTGCTGCAACCTCCAGATAGTGCGCTGCCTTTAAAAACGGCTCTGGAGAAGGTTTCGGTTCAAAAACGTCATCCGCAGTGATGATGACGGGAAAGTAGTCAATTAATCCGAAATCCGCCAGGGCAGAAATCACTCTTTCCCGGTTTCCTCCGGTAACCAGACCAATTTTAAGCTCTTTTTCCTGAATCCAATGTAATACATCCAGCAAAAAGGGATAAAGTTCGTTTTTTTTGATCTGGTCATAATACAGTCTTTTTTTACGAATGATATTTGATGTCTCGTCGTATGGCAAATTAAACTTGCGGATAAACTGGGTTGCCAGCTCCTTCATTCCGGCGCCTTCAACGATGTAGAGCTCTTCAGGGCTCATCTCGATGCCATATTCCGCCAGTGTTTTTCGCCATCCTTCGTAGTGGTCTTCCATGCTCCGGACTATCACGCCATCAAAATCAAAAAGAACCGCCTGCATATTTCCTCCGTTCATTTACGTATGGCTGAGCCAAACTTCCCTGTATATTCCTAAGTTAAAATTTTCCTGTGTTTTTTTTGTGACATTTATATCATTTAGCATTTCTGATACACCAAAATATATAAAAAAAAATCGAATATCCGAAATTTTTGACTCACTTTTAATACGCAGAAAAAGAATCCGGGTTTCCTGATCGCATCTCCTATAAAATTTCGGTTGCTTGGGTGACGTATTGATGATACAGATTTTCCAAAACGCCCTGGGAGCGCAGCTTGTGAATCGGGATATCAGCGGCGCTTAATTGCCCGATAAGTTGCTGCACGATTGTCGCGCTGGCGGTAAAACGAATTCGGTATAAATCATCATTTTCAGCCAGGACAGTTGGTGAAATGTGTTCAAATTTTTCAACGACAGCCCGGGCGGCCGGAATGGTTTCTATCAGGAATATTTCCTGCTGGATTTCCTGTAAACTCAATTTTTCAATAACGCTGCCTTCGTGGATAATAACCACAGCATCACAGAAGTCCTGGATCTCGTTAAGATTATGTGACGCATAGATAATGGTCATATCTTCCAGTTGCCCGATAAAACTGCGCACACTTTTCTGTCCTTCCGGATCGAGGCCGGACATCGGCTCGTCCAAAAGCAGAATTTCCGGTTGATGCGCAAGCGCTGCGCAGATCATTACCCGTTGCCACATCCCTTTGGAAAAATCGGTAAGGAGATCATCCGCGACTTCACTTAAATTGGCAAACGCCAGTAAGGTGTCGATCCGCGTTTTTATATTCGGCATTTTGCCATTCATTTTTATAGCAAAAGATAATAATTCCCGCGGGGTGAAATTTTCCAGCCCTTCCTGCCGCTCCGGTAGATACCCGATGTATTTCCGGGCTTTTTCCAGATCGTTTTCCCCGAAAACAGTAATAGTGCCGCTGTCCGGTCGTACAAAATTGAGAAGTAAGCGTAATAAGGTTGTTTTACCGGAACCGTTTGCACCAATCAAGCCAATCTTTTCACCTTTGTTGATTGCCAGTGAAATATCTTCCACAGCAGGTGGGCCGGTTTTCGCATAGCGCTTGGTAACATCTCGAAATTCAATTGAAGGCATAGTTTTAGATGAGCTGCATGTTAAAAATTATATGTAAGTAAAGTCACAGATAGTTATTCATAATTAGCGCTCATTGGGAAAGCCCGTCAAAAATTAGCTTGACTTTTCAGGGGATATGCGGCAATTTCCCACTTCCATACGCTTGATCTATATATAGGACAATTTAGGCCGATATCCAAGACAGATCAGTAATAAAGCTCACGGAAATAAACCACCCGTAATCCGGTAAATAACGATGCCGAAATCATTCGGTCTCCAAAACGCAACCAATAGAAAAATATGAATCCCGGTTCGCTTGAAAATTCCCCCAAACATGCTAATATGCAGAACGGTAGCACCGCTCAGGTGTATGCCGGTATCGATTGCCTGGCATTACCGAAAAATTTTTCCGGCGCAGCTTATTACATCTACTACCTGGCGCGAAATCTGTTGGAACTACCCCGGGAAATTCCATTGGCCGTTTTTTGCAAACCGGTGCATAAACGCCTGTTTCAACCGCTGCTGAAGCCGGGTGATAAAATTGTTACCGCCCCTTTCCGGGGAAGAGCGGGGCAGCTCTTCTTTTACGAATATCGTCTGCGTAAATTACTGATCCGGGAAAATGTAAAAGTGTTTCTCGCTTCCCATTACATTTGCCCGCCCCGCGATGACCGTTACTCGTTGATCACAACGTTTCATGATATGGGCTTCTTGCTGCATCCGCAGTATTATCAAGTGATTAAGCGGGCTTATTTTGGCCGCAGGATAAAAACTTTTTTGGCCCGGGCAGACCGGATTGTTTCCGTCTCGCATACCACGGCGAAAAGCATTGCCCGGCTGTATCCGCAGTTTCAGCAGAAAATGACAGTGATTCATCCCGGCATTAACCACCTGCCCTTAAAACCGGTCACCCCGAAACAGCCGCCGGTGATTGAGAAACCATATATCCTTTGCGTCAACACATTCGAAATCCGAAAAAATATCCCTTTTATCATCCGGGTATTTGATTATTTGAAGCAAAAGCATAAAATTGAGCAGCGTCTGTTAATTGTCGGACAACCGGCGAATGGTTACAAAGCGCTTAAGCAGGCGATAAAAGCATCTCCTTTTCAGGATGATATTGTGATTGCTCGTTCAGTACCATCCGATGCGCTGGTGCATTATTATCAGAATTGCGATTTTTTTATTAATGCCTCTGCCTACGAAGGATTTGGGTTTACCCCATTCGAAGCAATGTATCAGAATGTCCCGGTGTTTCTCTATCAGAACAATGCGATTGAGGAAATACTGGGCAGCCATCGGTTTGTGTTCGACCATCTGTCTGCGGAGAAATGGGCCGATACGATTTGGGAAAACTATCAAAATGGATTTCGCCATAAACCTTCCCCGTCGGTGATTGAACACTTGAATTGGCGGAATACGGCTCTGGCAACACTCAATTTATTCGAAGCATCTGTTTTCAGTGGAGAAGCAAGTATTGTATCATAAAGAAATTCTGGCAACGATTCAGCTTGCCCATCATTTTGAGAGTGCATTTAGTCGGGAGCAGGTTTATCGTTACCTGCGTGTGCCGGCATCTCCCCGGGTATTTGAGAATGCTTTAAGCGAATTAATCGGGGATGGCATGGTCAGCGAAAAAGATGGGGTGCTGTTTGCCCGGGCGTTGGAAAAAAAATACTGCCGGAAACAGCAATGGAGCCGGGATTTGTTTCAGCATCACCAAAAGCATCTCTCTGTCATTACTCGTCTGCCCTGGGTGAAATATGCCGCTTTGACCGGTGCGAATGCCTTCGAATCCTGCGCCTGCAAAGATGATATCGATCTCTTTCTGATCACCCAAAAAAATCGCCTTTGGTTATCCTATCTTGCTCTGGTGCTGCTCAGCAAATTCTGGCGAAAGCGCGGGCTGCTTTGCATCAACTATTTAGTCGATGAAGCGAATTTGCATACCGAACAACAGGACTATTATACCGCAGTGCAAATTGTGCAAATGATTCCGCTCATCCGGAGTGATTTTAGCGAAAAAATTATCACGGAAAATAGCTGGATCTTCGAATACCTTCCCAATGCCCGCCCGGAAATTCTTGATAATGAGTTTTATCTGCTTGCGCATAAAAATGGTATCGCTAAGAATCATAGCAAGGATAATGGCTTACTGAGCAGGTTGAATCGCTTTGTTTACAAGCGGTATGCCCGTCGACTCTCAGAAAAATATCCGGAATCTTTTGGTAAAGGCATTGTTTTGGGAGAAGGTATTGCCAAACTGAACCGGATGGATCATCATGATATCTATAATTCAATTTACCAGAAAATTGATCAGGAAATTGAGGCGACGCT
>JAUIFT010000266.1 GCA_030430345.1 Calditrichia bacterium
GTATTTTGCCGCCATTTCGCCAGGGTTACCCCATCTATAAATTCCATGACGATAAATGGCAAACCAAAGGATTCTTCGATCGCAAAGATGGTGGCGATATTGGAATGGTTCAGGGCGGAAGCAGCCTTGGCTTCCAGCAGAAAGCGTTCCCGGAACTCGCTTTCTTCCAGCATCGCCGGGGAGAGAATCTTAAGAGCGACTGTGCGCTCCAAACGGGTATCCAGCGCCTTATATACGGTTCCCATTCCTCCTCTCCCCAACACTGAGAGCACATTGTAATGACCAAGTGTTTTTCCCACATATGAGGTCGAATCATCGCCGGAAAATGCCGGTAAAGCAGCTCCATCGATGCCCGAGGCGGAACGATATATCGAATCTTTAAACAACTGTTCTTTTTCCCGCTTCAGCCATTTCTCGAAAAAATAATTGGCGATTTGCAGGTTATTGCCATTCTCCCGCAAGTATCCTAATCGAATCAGACTATGCAACGCCGTCCCTAAACTCTCCAGTTGAATCGCGGTTTTCTTAGAGAGTTCATCAGCAGTTATTTCTTCCGCGATAAGAATATACCAGATAATCATTTTTTCAGTATCTTCCAGGTAATCGAAATCTACTGCGAAGAAGTGGGAAACCATATCATCATTGCCAATTTCACGGATCACCGTTTGCAGATCGCTGCCTTCGAACAGGCGGCGGGACAACAGCTGCATCAGGTAGGGATGATGATTGGTTTTCTCAATAATTTCCGTAGCGTCGGCTTCCGAAAAACCTCCCCGGGCAAGTAACTGCTGAGAAGCTTCCAAATCAAAACATTTCAGGTATACCGGAGGGATAAAACCATTCAGGAAGGGTGAAGTATCCGGAATAGAACTTTCCTCCAGCCGTAAGAGACGCTTGGTAGCGGCAATGACCGTTTTAATGCTATCGCCTTTTTGGAAGATACGGCGCAGGCGGGGCATAATTTCCGGATGCTGCTTCTCAATATTAATCAGCTCTTCACATTCGTCGCAGAGCAGCAACAATGTTTTTTGATGCTGTTTCGCTTTTTTTCGCAGCAGGCGCAGCATTTCCAGCAGTGTAGCATCTTCCAGCGCGTCCGGGAAAATCTCCAACGCTTCGAAGCGTTCCTCTGCATCTTCAATACTTTCCAGCAGCGATTCGGTGAGTCCATCCAGGTCACCAGCGCCCTGCAAATTCCAAAACAAACTGATGTAATTATCGGAAAATTCACCTTCCGAAGTCAGATACTCCAATTGCTTCAGCAGGGACGTTTTACCCAGGCGACGCGTTCCGGCGATCCAGTAATAATGACCGCTGCCCTCAAGAATTTCCGAGAGTATTTGCTCGCGGCCAAGGAAATTGGCGCCACGCACCCAGTTACCGGCAATAAAGGGATTTTTCATATCTCTTCACTTTCCGGCATGGCCTGTTTTGCTTTTTCCACATCTTCCCGGGTAATATGGCGTCGCCTTTCATGTATCACATTACTGATGATATTCACACATAATTTTTGAATCCGGTATGGCACGCACTGACTGTGGTCTACAATTTCAGCGATTGCATCTTCGTCGTAGCTGTAAATGCCGCTAACCGGCTCCCGCACCAGCGCTTCCGCGATATCGCGATCGATACCCCCTACCTCAACCTGTTCAAAGAAATTATACCAGGGACTGCCTTCGCTTTCCCATTGCTTTTTGATATAACTGCCGGACATCACCGCGACTAAATTTTCCGCAAACGTTTTCATGAAAATGCTGCGCAAGCGCTGATTCGCCCGTTCGCTGTAGGCGTTCAGTTCATCAACTTCATCGATGAGTAGCACCAGTTTGAGTGTCCTGTCATTGAGATTATTCAGATGCTCAAGAATTCGTTTGATATCCGCACTAAAATCCCGTGGCCCGTAGCTCTCCTGCGGTTTTTCTTTGATGCGTAATGCCAGATCTTCGTTAAGATATGTTTCGCAACCTTCGATAATGTCGTGCATCATCACGCCAAAAAATTTTTCCTCAGGTGTCCCCTGTAAGTCAATATACACCGGAACGTAGAAATATTCCCGGTCTTTTTCTTTTTCAAGACGGCGCTTCAGCTGATGCAACATCGATGTTTTCCCGATACGGCGCGGCCCGAAAATCATCAAACTATTGTTATGAAGGGTGTTAATAATTTTCCGCAAAAGTATTTCCCGCCCGTAAAACATTTTCGGATTCCGCACTGGTGCCCCGGCGATGTAGGGATTATAGCGGTTCACGAAAGCGATCTTCCGCTTGGTATGAATATTTAATCCCAGCGCCAGCAGGGCCGCCAGCAGCAAAAACCCCAGACTGTAAAAGAACAACGGCGTTTTATAGAATGGCGGTTTCCGGGTGATGTCGATCGGATAGGCGTCGCTATGCCGAACCGCATCAATATCATAAGCAATGATAACGATGCGGTTTTTGCCGGTCACCAGCGGCAGGCTTTCCCGGAAACTGAACTGCCGGCTTTCCGTACTATCCGGCGGCGTCTTGCGAATCGCGTTTCCACTGCTATCCTTGTAAACTTCTCCATTAATAGTAAACTCAATGAAGTCAATCCCCTGATCGTCCCGGACCGAGGCGGAAATCAGGATCGAATCATCACTGACAGCGGCAGGTAATGGCGGCAGGGCGATCACCGGTGCGACGGTCTGAATAACCGTATCCGGCGGCAGCGATTCCGGCAGTTGGATACCGGCAGCGGTTATTTCTGATTGGGTCCGGCGCAGCCAGCCATTAACATCACGAAAATCCGGTGCACTCCGCCGCACTGCCTGAAATTGCAGATAGGCATTTTGGTAATCGCCATTAAGAAAGGCACTCAATCCCTGCTCAAAGATTCGCACCGTTTCCCCGGATATGCGAGTATCATCAATCTCCTTACGGGTGGCATTTAAGCGCTGTAACAAATTTTCCATTGTTGCAAGCGAAGGGTCATTCGGCGATCCCTGCCGTAACTCCTGAAATAAAAGGGTCGCCCGCGCAAATTCATTTCTATTAATTGCCGAGCGAATTTCCTGCCACTTTGGCGCAGTCGCTTCGGTTGATTCCGAACGTTCATTAGCGGACTGCTGGAGGGTTTCCAATGTGCGGCGGGCAGCGGCGAAATCTTCTTCCAGGTCATCCATGCGAGCCAGGTTGCTCCGGTAATTTTCCAGCACGGGCAACTGGTCGGTTTTTTTTACGGCCCCCCATTGTAAAGATTTGTCAAAATTTTCCCGGGCTTTCTCAAAATCGCCTTTGTTGTAATAAACAACGCCGAGCCAGTAGAAGGGCAGATAATTGATTTCCTGCATTGCATAAGTTTCCGCCCGGAACTGCGGGATTTGTTTTTTATTGAGGGCATTTTCCAGTTCGGTTAACGATTCATCCCAATCCGTTCGGCCAACCGCATCTAAAGCATTGGTGTAAAAATTATACCAGTGTTGCTGGGCAAATAGTTGAGAAGAGAGCCCCGCTAAAAGGAAGCAGAAAAAGATGTGTTTAATGAACGTTGACTGAATCATTACAACCAACTTTGGTTTGCTATTCGAAAACAAAACTTAGAATACATACACGGAAGACCCGACAAACTCCAGTGAGTTGGCGGAAATATCCACGGCGCCATCCAGCCGTAATCCTTTCCCCCAAAAGAAACCTAAACCGAGGGTAAAATGATGCTCATCGCCGGCTTTCGGGAAAGAGAGATTCAATTCAGGCTTGTCATCTATCGCATGAATAATATGGGAAGGATCAAAATAGTAGCCAATGCGAACAGGCAAACGATACTTTTGCGGCAGCACCCGGAATATATATTCCAGGCCGGCATGAAACTCCCAGCGATCGCCCTGTCCTAAATCGGCGGTCCCCTCCGGGTCGAATCCATTAGTATCATTATCCTGAATCAGATCGCGGGGATCGCGACTGTTTCCGACGCCTGGAGATGCATTCGCCAGTTCGGAATAGCGGATGCGGATCAGGTCCATGGTAAAGTTCATCCAACCGCGGTATTTGTATGCCAACCCAATACCATATGAATCAGGGATATTCAACCTTACATGGGTGGTGGTATCTTCCCGGGATTCAAAAGTAATCAGGGAATCGCCCCGGTTCACGGCATAACGGGGAAGAAATATTGTGCTATTCAGATCAAAATTCGCCCGGCGATGATACACTGCCCCAACCACCAAACGATTGGTAAGACGGCTTAGCACGCCAGCGCTAAAGCCCATTCCCCAATCTTTTTTATCGACAGTTTGAATCAGGTAGAGATTCGCCGGCGTAATAGTATTTTCAAGGCATTGGATCGGGTCATTTCCATAGTGGCTATTATAATATTGACGATCATTCAGGCTGTATTCGAAACGGGTGAGCCGCAGAGACGCGCCAAAATTCAGTTTTTCATTAATTTGCCAGGCGATCGAGCCGCCATTGTCTACTACCCCCATTCGCAACACCGTTCGCTGCGATGGAAAATTTCGCTGGATAATATCTTCAGCAGAAGCCTTATCATCTAATACCAGGGGGCGATTATTCCGGTAAGATAGCCGGGCGTCAAAGATCACTTCCCGGAAACTAGCAAAGTAGACATTTTCCATAAAAGGCACGACGGCGCTGATCATCGTTTGATCAAGCAAAAAATCGCGATCTTCGATCTCTCCCGGCTGCAGGGTGCAATCGTAGGAAGGCTCCTTGAAGCGCTGGGTAGTCAGCCGCACGCTGGATGAAATTGCCGGGCGCACAAAAAAAGCCACGCCGGCCGGGTTGACAATCACCGATGTCGGATCGTCGGAAAGGGCGATGGCGGCGCCGCCCATGGAGAGCGGGCGCGCGGAGGGCACGGAAAAATCGAAACGCAGGTTCCGCAGATTAAAGACATTGAACGGGCGCGCTTCCGCTTCGCGGTTTTGGGCGAATGTATTCATCGACATTACAATCACCATCCAGATCAAGATTAGATTTATTGGTGATTTCAGCCTCTCGTTTTTGGGAAACCTGCTTATTTTTCGCACCGGCCTCATACCTCAAATCACTTTATATCACGCTAATGGGTAATTTATTCCATATTTTGATTCCGATTATCTAAAATCCGAATAATTTCCGGGAAATTCAACAGGAAAAAACTTGTTCTTGCGCAAGAACTATTATAGCCCAAATTTATCGGGTAATTATTCTAACAGATTTTGTATAAGTATTTTATACTATCTTTTAATTTGGTATGTTTTATTGTCGACAATTGGTTTACGAGTGTAATTTTCTCA
>JAUIFT010000267.1 GCA_030430345.1 Calditrichia bacterium
TGGACGCTGATGGATAATTTTGAATGGGTGGAAGGTGTTAGTGCCCGGTTCGGACTCATCGCGGTCAATTTCGAAACTCAGGAAAGAACGATTCGGAACAGCGGCCTGTTTTTCGCAGACATCTGTCATAATGGTGGTGTTACAGATGAGGCAGTCAAAACTTATCTTTCCGGAGGGTGATCTTCTCCGACATCTTCTTTTTCGGTGAAGGTTTTCCAGCGAGCCTCCGCCAATTGATCTTTAATTTGTTGTAATGAAATATTCATTGACTCGGCAACATGCGCGCTCCGCATGAGTAATAAAATCATTATTACAATCGTTCCGAGATACATTAATAGCAATGTATAAACAAGATAGGCCATATTCCCTTTAACCGAATTTCTCGTCCTTGTGAAAAGAATTGTACCTGATATTATTCAGGCATTATTATCTTCTTGCTTTAATCTTTCCTAATTCTTCTATTGCAGTAATATTTAACGGATCAATAGACAAAACACGTTCGTAGTTTTTAGTCGCTGACCGATAGCGATACCGTTTCGCATCTTTTTTAGCTTCCTCCAAATAGAAACTAACAATCTTACTTTTCATGTTATTGATATATTTATTCTCCGGGTCAATTTTCAAAATTTCCCGAATATATATCATTGCATTATCGTCTTCCGGCGTCAGGTATTTTTTATCCTGAAATGCACTGATAGCGTTATCCACCAATCCCGGCAATCGTTTTTGCTGCGCTTCCCGTTCCTGCTCAACCGCCAGTAAACTTCCCCGAATCTCAGCACGCTTTATGTCTGCCAATGGCACCAATTCGCTTTGCGGATATTCAACAATAAACGCTTCGTAAGCGGTTAAAGCTTCAGAGTATTTCGCCTGGGTAAAAAGATCTTCGGCTTTAGCAAATGCATCACGGCTCATCTGTTGATTGTTCTGTTCGGTAATATACCAGACAAATCCCAGGCATACCAAAAGGGTTATACCGACTACTGCAAGGACAAAATTACGTTTTCCTTTGCCGTCCACATCAACACCGCCGCTATCGAAACCACCCATGGTATTATTATCGGCCGTATGCTGTTGATCATACGGATACTGCTCACCCGGATAGCGTTTGTCTATATTGGGCTGTTCAACCGGATTTTGTACGTTGAATTGCGGCTTGTTACCGCCAACAACCCGCAGCGGAGATTGCCGAACATTAGAAGAATCTGAAATAGAATCATCCAACGGCGCCTTACAGCGAATGCAAGTAACACGGGTCGCATTATTCATTGAATTACAATGATTACAAACAATCATAAATGTAAAACCTCCTTGGACAATTCCGGGAACAGTCCAGGCTAAGACTAGTCAAGCAGCAAGGGCATCTTTCTCAAAAAGCACTGCTACGTCAAGATTACAGATTAACAACTTGAGGTGTTTTTCAGGATGGCCGCAGAGAAATTTTGCAAACCGACCATTTAAAAGAGCGAATTAGTAGTATAAGGCAATAACTGCATTTACCAGTATTACTGACGTGATATTAGTCAACGAAGGTGGGAGCATCTTTTTAGCGTAAAAAATTTTTCCTGGTGGAATGCAACTTGGGCTTAGATCTTTGGCAAATGAACAGGTGAAACACTTACATATTTGCCCATTTGCATGCCTGCCTATTTCCAATCATCATCAATCATTTTCGGGGACTATCTATCCGGCCAATAGCAGCCATTTCCAGGCTACCAAGATACAATTTATCCTGATGTTCCTCCACGCTGGTTACAAATGCAAACGGGTCTCCATTTGTCGACTGGAGATTGTGAACGATATTTCCATTCACATCCAAACCAAGAACAAAAGCGAAAGGAATGGGCTTGGGTTGCATGAATGCCGGCAGCCGGGCAACCACTTTCCGGAGGAATGGACTGTCCGCCAATTTATCAATCAGCGCATTACGCGGCGTAGGCATCGCTACCCAGAAGACATCTTTCCCATTACAGGAGACACCATCGGGAAACCCCGGTAAGCCTTCGATAAAAACATCTGCCTGCCCTTGTTTTTCCCCACGCAACCAATAGCGGGTTATGCGATATTCCCAGGTTTCATTGACCAGCAAGAAGGATTCATCCGGACTCACTGCAATACCGTTGGCAAAATGCAAATCTCTTAATAACACTTTTGTTTCCCGGGTATCCGGATAATATGCGAGCAAACGCCCATTGGGGCGATGCTCCAGCAAATCCAGTTTATACTGCTTTTGGAAAAATTTATCCGAAGCATCCGAGAAGTAAATAACGCCACTGGCATCGATATCAAGATCGTCTGTAAAGCGAAACGGAACCCCCTCAGCCCCGGTTGACAAAACGCTTATTCGCCCGGCGGGGTCGATCGAAAGCAACCCTTTATAGGCGTCGGCAACAATCAGGTTACCGGCTGCATCAAAGTGAAGCCCCAACGGGCGGCCGTGCGTGTTTGCAAATTCCACCATACCGCTGCCATCTGCTTCGCATCGAAGGATGCGGCCATCATCAAGGCCACCATAGATTCTTCCAATGCTATCAACAGCAACATCTTCCGGGCCATGGCCATCGGGTATTTCAATCCGTTCCGTATTTTGTAAATATTCATTCGGGGCAAGGTGGCCGCTCATCGGCATAGCTTCTGAAGGTTGCCAGGATACCGAATCGACCGGCGTCGGCCAGATTGCGAGGTAGAGAAGGAGTAAGACAAGAATAATTCCCGTATAGCGTAAAATCTTTTTCATTATTTTCTCCCGGCATATCTTGAAGGCACGACGGGAGTATACTAAAAAATTGGAAGATATGAAAGCAGTGGCAGTAGCGTTTAACACTGCTACTGCCGATTGCAACCGCTGCTATTTCCATTTATTACTGTTCCACTGCCTGGGCAACTGGGGCGATTGATTGCAGATAGAGCCAAAGCGCTTTCAATTCCTCATCGCTCATTTTACCGACGAACTCCGGCATCCCTTTGCTAATCTCGCTACCATCGGGACGTGTGTAGCTGCGCAGTGCCCGGAAAAAATCCGCTTCATCCCAGCTACCAATGCCATGATTCGGATCCGGGGTAATATTTGCTGAAGGTGGCGAGCCTGGTGCACCGGCAACAATGCCGCCAGCCAATGTTGGGCCATGACACCCCTGGCACATAGTACCCAGATATTCGCCATAGGCGATGGTGATGCCCGGGGAAATATCCGCGCTTCTCTCCTGATCGTGAGCCACAATTCTGCCAGGCAAAAGTTCATCATTAAAATTATTAAGCAAATGAAAGACAGGACCGAAGCGCCGCTCCGGTAATTCATTATCCACAGGTGCTAGCTGTTTTAAATACGCAATAATTGCCCCCAGCTGGGTATTATTAATATGAGAATATTCTACAGCCGGCATAATCGCCAATGCTCTCCCCTGCCGGTTCAATCCATGGCGAATCGCCCGTATCCAATCCTTATCCTGGTATTCCTTTCCGATACCGCCCTTTCCAGCGGTCAGATTTGCCGGGGCCAAGGTGGCCATTGCCGGACTATTAATCATTAACTTTCCGGATAAATCAGCACCATGGCATTCCGTACAGCCCCGGGAAACCACCAGCCGCCGTCCTTCCGCAACCGCTGCGGAATCCGCAGGTATCTCCATCAGCAAACGGTTATCTGCAACCGCGAAGACCTGATCGATATTTTTGCTACCCTGGTAATACAAACCACCGCCAATTATCAAGACTATTCCAACTAAGCTTCCAAAAACAATTCCGATCCATTTCAAGGTTTTCTTTAACACGACATTGCCTCCTGATAGTTTTGTTATTAACCGGTTACTATCAAGTGCAATGCCAATTTTTCATTGGTTGCTGTAAAGCACTGTAAATTAATGAGTAATGGAAAATTACAAATTCTGAATTATTGCAATTTAACGGCGGTTTGCTCGTCGTAATCGTCGAGAGAAATGAATGCTACTGTTTTTATTGAATTTAAGTTCGTTAAAATTGTAGACAGCATGCTTAACTCAATAAAAGCTAACGGCGGTTTAATGTTTGAAGCAACTCCCGGATATTTTCGGGGCAGATTTTTAATAAGATTTTTTCGCCGATCAAATGCAGATGATCTTCCGCAAGAGATTGATTCATCGCTAACAACAAAGGCTTCACAGCAGTTTCTCCATGTCGCACCAATCCTTCCGCAGCCATCCAGCGAATGCTGCTCTTGCTATCAGAGAGTGCTTGGATTAATAAGGGAATTGTTAGCGGATCATCCATTTGGCACAGTATTTTTACTGTTTCATAACGAACAATGGCTAAATCGTGTTTAACCGATGGCCCCAGGTAATCCAATGCCGGGGGGCCGGCGGCCAACATAACCTGCCGGGCTTTTTCCCGCAAGCTTGCATCGGGCGCCCCTAGCCGGTTTGCCCAATCCGATAAGGACAGTTGAGTGTTTCGATTTCCAGCCGCAAGGGTGTCATTCAAAAAATAATTCATAATATCTACGTCTTTCATAAAATAGTTTTAAAACTCCCAACTCATACCTAAAAAGGGTAAAATTCCAAAAAATGTTTCACTTTCAATCGTATGGGTAAAATCGCTTTCATTCGCTGCACGAATCTCGTGATCATAGCTAACGATATTCTCATGATTATATAAATTAATTTCCCTTGCATCCTCAACGGTAATTAAGCGCTCATCTTTTGATATTTCCCCTAATGCGGCATTGGTGAATGTAGTTTTACCAGTAGATGTACCACCGCTGATGATGATATTTTTTTTATATAGGACCGCCTTTTTGATAAACTCATCGATTTTATTAGCCTTCAGTAATTTTGCCAATTCTGCATCATTTTTATCTTTGACTATGTTTCCTAAAGCTAAATACCCTAAGATATTTATCAATGAGTTAATAAACGTGAAAAAAATTTAATCAATATTCTTAAAAATTATTAATTTCGAATAAATGAAGTTATTCTTCATTTTTAGTTAAAATATCGTTAATAATACTCTTGTGCTTCGAAAACTATTTCTATTGGACTATTCTTTGGTCGTTTTTGGACTAAATTCACCTTTTTTTCTTCTTTATTAGAATCATAATTTAAATCGCTATAAGTTCTATGTAGAGTCGTATCAGACATTATCGTTTTTGGAGAGCTTCCAAACATATCCTCCAAATCTAAATCCATAGGCGTATTGCCTTTGGTTTCAGATTTAAAACAGAAATGTTTATCGTCAGTGACATGTCCAACGGTATAGAGAGGTGAGCGCTCACGTTGT